>JBILRS010000045.1:0-11314 GCA_044372535.1 Rhodoluna sp. | reverse complement strand
CTCGCTGCTGCCAGTCCATCTTTTGTCCTGGCTACCATCATCGAGTGTTCGAACTCTGCAAATGCAGCGACCATTGTGAAGAACATCTTCCCCTCAGGTGTCTTGGTGTCAATTCTCTGTTCAAGAATTTCAAGGTTGACGCCCCGTTCTTCCAACTCGGAAACAATGTTTAGTAAGTCCTTTGCAGAGCGACCTAGACGGTCCATCCTTGTTACAACTAATGTGTCGCCCTGGCGCAGCATTTGCCTAACCATGTCGAGCTCTGGCCTGGATGCCTTTGTGCCTGTGATTTTCTCCATGAATACCTGGTCAACACCTGCAGCAGCCAGTGCATCGCGCTGCGAGTTGAGCTTTTGGTCAAGGGTGGACACTCGTCCGTATCCGAATCGTTTTGCGTTCATAGTTTGAGTGTACACAAACGGTGCTTGCTTGTCAATGATTTTGATACGAGTTATTTTACACACTGAAGCCAGTAATCACAAGTGATTCCCGCGCCAGCTGGAGAGTGTCCAAATACGAACGTTTTCGTACACAATTCGACGGTCTGCGCAATACTTGTATTGACGGACAGCTTTTGAGGGGCATTTTTAGTGATACGAAAATCGTTGAGCGCAATCATAGTTATTGCGGTGGGTTTTGGATTGGCGGGCTGTTCTGGCTTTAAGGCAAATGCCGAAGACTGCAAAAGTATTTTGGTTTACGTGGACGAGGTCAACTCACTCATAGATGCCACAACTGCAAAGATTTCGGACAGCTCGTATAGACGAGCTGGAGCTCGGCTCTGGTCTGAAAAGTTGGATGAGCTGGAACGGGATGTAAAACCTCGGGAAGAACAGCTGCAGGAGGCCTTGGCTGATTGGGTCTCCAACTCTAGAGCGGTAGCAGAAGCTATTCAGCCCAACTCGATGGACACCAGGGCCCTCAACGAAGCGGCGGATGCGTTTCAAGCTTCCAACGTCGTCCTCGGAAACATGTGCTCGAACTAGGAAGAGAAACTGCTGCATGTTCTCGCGGCAGGAGTATTCGTTTTTTAACCAGCATTCAACCAGGAAGCCTTAGCTCTCTAGCTCACTTATAACAACACGGTCAAGGTCACGACCCTTGTTCACCTTGATGTCAAGGAGAGCTTTGATAACCTCTCTTCGAGCGTCCAAGCTGAGTCCACTCCAAAAAGCAGGCCATGCTTCGGCTCGCCTTTCGACTCTTGTTTTCAACTCATATACTTCAGGGGTTATCAAGGACTCGTCTACTTCTTGACCAAGTGCCTTCGAAACTCTCACCATGTTTTCTTTCCAGAGTGAATACCCTGTCCCATCGATTGGTTGCAGCCAAAGAGCTCGAACCTCTCGAACAATAGCCCCAAGAGCATTCGTGGAACGTTCGGTTTCGATTGCCAACTCTAAAATTTCTCTGCGCGCTCCAAGTTTGGCAATCTTGGATTTAAGTGAAACCCTGTCTGCCCCATCCCAAAACACCATTTCCTGGCAAAGTCGGATTTCCTCGCTCAGCGTTGCGGACTCCAGGAGCATCGCCTCGAGCTCACTAGAAACGCCACGCGTTGAAGCTTCGAGCTCTGACTTCTCACTCAAGACCCGATGGACTGTCCACATAACCAAAGGTTCAAGCTTGTACTTTTTGATAGATACGTGGTTTAGAGCCTTTCCGCACATGTAATCGTTCATGTAGTGCAAGAAAGCGCCACAGACTCCACACTTGGCGATTCCAGTGAGTTCGTGCCGAATGGCACTGCCAGGGCTAGTTTTCCTGGCAGGGTCGGCAAGTATCGCTCGAACTTCGATAGCGAGCTCTCGTGGGACTACTGGCTTAACGAATTCCGAGTCGATGACCTCTCCAAGGTGAAACACCTGACCGCCGTAGAAGGGGTTTCCCAGGATGTTCCTAACTCGATTTACAGGCCAGCCTTTCCCGCCTCCTGGGTCCACCTCACGCTTCCTGAGGTCCATAGCAAGACTTCTGATGGATTCTCCTCGGCGGAACGCCTCGAATAATCGGCGAACTTCTCTAGCCTCACTCTCCCTTGGAGTGCAGCCATCAGTCTCGTAGCCATATCGCCTCCTAGTTGGCACGGGTTTACCAGAGGTTGAGCGGGCTAAGTTAGCTCGAAGCTGTCTCTCAGACTTACGCCTTGTTTCAAATTGGGCGATGCTAGCCAGCATTGTTGCCCTGAACTGCCCGTCGGCCGTCGTGAGGTCAATTTCACCATTGACAGTTAGGACACGCACCCCAGTGTCCGTCAAAGTCGTGAGGTCGGCAACCCTCCTAAGCAGTCGGTCTAAGTCAACTGCCACAACGATTTCGAATCGTCCAGACGGAATATCACGAAGCATTTTTGCCCAGGCAGTGTTCGAAGCTCGAGACTTCGACGCAGACACATCGTTGTCTTCGTAGATTTCAACTACGTCCCAACCTCGGTCAGCACAAAGCGCCTTGCAATGGTCGATTTGGCGCTCGATACCGTCAAGGTGGCTCAGCGATTGCCTGACATAGATAGCGGCACGACGAGGCAGTTTTGAATTAGCGGCACTCACTATTACAACCTATCATTTCTCTGAAGAAATCTCCATCGTGTTGGCCGGGCTCCCGGCGGGAGCTCTGAGAGAACAGCTCCCACTTCAACGACCTGCCTGAGAAGGTCAGAGTTGCTACTTGGGTAAAACTGATCAACTCCCCCCGCCATGACGGCGAATGTTGGCACTGATAGAGCGACTGCGGATCTATGGACTGAGGCGTCAATACCAAAAGCGCCGCCAGACACCGAAGTAAGCGATCGAGTTGCCAATTGCTCCACGAAATCAGCGCAGACCCAAGCCCCGTAAGGAGTTGAAGTCCGCGAGCCGACGATTGAGGCGGCGGCACCAAGTCGCGTAAGGTCTCCACGCACCCACAAACCGGCGGGCATGCCGAGCCCTAGATCGCTGAGCGAGCCGGGCCATGACTCGGATTCGGTTGAAATGAATTTCGCTCCACTAACCGCAGCCACCTTGAGTGCGTTCTCGACAGTCGTTTTGCTGAGCCTAGGTAACCAACGTTCAAGCGCGTCACTCAGGCTCGATTCAAGGTTTCCGAATCGAGTCATGGCCAAGTCACGCTGCTGCGTGGCCAAAACCATGCCCGAAATACGAGAGGGGCTCGAGCGATCAATTAGCGCATTCAGTGAAGTAGCCGAGCCAAGGGTTAGCCGCAACAAACCTGCCAATTCATCGCCTGGCTCAACAATGGTTGTCCAGGCAGCCGAAGCGAAATCCTCAGTTGAGAGTTTTTGCACACTAACCAAGCTCTGCTCCTCGCAGGAACATGGCTCTACTGATGTGTTCAACAGTCGGGGTTTCGACTTGGTCAAGATCAGCGAGGGTGAATGCCAGCCTCAGGCAGCGGTCATAACCGCGCATGCTGATTAACCCCCGTTCAAGAGCCCGATCAAGCCCTTCGACCGCGGGCGCTGACGGCTTCCAGTGTCGTCTTAGGTAAGAGCCAGGGACCTGAGCATTCAGTGTCCACGGGGTGCTAGCCAAGCGATTCTGGCCGAAGTCTCGCCCTGCTTTAACTCTCTCGCGAAGCTCGACGGATGCGGGACCGCGTTTGCCTTGAAGCGCTTTGGGCACAGCGCTCACTCTTAGCGAGATGTCGATGCGATCTAGCAGCGGACCCGACAGTCGATTGAGATAACGGGACTTGGCAGGTTCGACACACTTGCAAGCACGTTTCGGGTCCCAGGCGAACCCGCAGGGGCAAGGGTTGGCGGCCATCACCAGTTGAAATCGCGCAGGAAACTTAGCGACCCCGGCGGCTCGGGTGATGAAAACTTCGCCTGCCTCTAGCGGTTGCCTAAGGGCTTCGAGTGCTGGTTGTTGAAACTCGGGCGCTTCGTCGAGAAATAGCACGCCGTTGTGAGCAAGCGAGATTACCCCCGGACGTGGAACCGCCAAACCTCCGCCGATTAGTGATGAAGCGGAAGAGTTGTGATGCGGCGCCCTAAACGGCGGCAGGTAACTCACCCCTCCAGGTAATCCTGAGAGTGACTCCACTGCCGCAGTTTCGATGGCCTGGGCGGGCGATAGCTCCGGAAGAATCGACGACAGGCGTTCGGCGATCATTGTTTTGCCAGAACCCGGAGAGCCGACCATCAAGATGTGGTGACCGCCGGTGGCTGCGATCACCATGGCTTCGATGATCTCGTCTTGCCCCAAGACGTCTGAGAAGCAGAGAGCCACTTTTTGAGAGTGCACGCCGCAACCTTTGGCGCTTGATCGAGGTTTCACCGCAACCTGGGAGCCGTGAAACTCGGCAACCTGCGTGAGATGGTCGAAGCTTTGAAGCTCGATGCCCTCGAGCGCCTGCGCTTCGGCGAGGTTTTCAGTCGGAACGATAAACCTCGACCAACCGAGTTCTTTGGCGGCCAGTAGCGAAGGAAGCACGCCGTTCACACGGCGGATCCCTCCGTCGAGGGTCAATTCGCCGATGTGCAGCCACTCAGCAACACTCTGCTTGCTGAGCAAGTCGGCGGCGGCCAGAACCGAAACCGCTATTGCTAGGTCAAAGGAGGAGCCGCGTTTGGGCACGGCAGCCGGAGAGAGGTTGACTGTGATTCGCCGGCCCGGCAGGGCCAGTTGACTGTTGGTGCAGGCGGCTCGAACTCGCGAAGTCGACTCGCTTAGCGAAGCATCGGGCAACCCGACGAGTATGAAGTTGGGCAAGTTGCTCGAAATATCGGCCTCGACGTCGATTAGCGTGCCACTTAACCCAAAGAGAGCAATTGCTTTGGTCTTTGCCAGAGGCATCAGAAAACCTGCTTTAGGTGTTCCAACTCCACTCGGCCGCGATCTACCAGAACCGAGACGGCATCGATGCGGACCTGGACACCGGCTACCTGCCTGAGCCGACACCATTCGCCAACCAAGCGGCGAAGCCTTGCCATCTTTTCATGGGTGATTGCTTCAAACGGGGCGCCAAAACCAGAACCATTGCGGGTCTTGACCTCGACAAACACCCATCGATCTTTGTCGCGCGCGATGAGGTCGATCTCGCCGATACCGCAGCGCCAGTTGCGTTCGAGAATTTCGTAACCGAGAGAGCTGAGGTAGTCGGCGGCCAAACGTTCGCCGTAGATTCCAAGGACATGCCGTCGAGTGGGGTTCGTCATAGGCAAAGCCTGAACGAAAAGTGGTGCCAGTTGGATTGCCGAAGCGAATCTGTGGAGAACTACTCCCCTACGGCCAGCTCCTTGGGAATGTCAAAGGCTTTGCCCGAAAGCTCTTCGATGTTTAGGTCTTTGAAGGTTAGAACCTTTACGTTCTTGATGAAGCGATCGGTGCGGTTTACGTCCCAGACCCAGACATCGTTCATGGTGACTTCAAAATAGAAGTCGTTGCCGGCGTCCACGCGCTTGTAGTCGACCTCGTTAGCAAGGTAGATGCGTCGCTCAGTTTCTACGACGTACTTGAAGGTGGCCACGACGTCGCGATACTCCCGAAACAAGGCCACTTCGGCGTTGCGTTCAAACTCTTCGAATTCGTTCTCGTCCATTAGTTCGATTCTATTGCGAGAATTCGATCGAGCCAGGTCACACGATGTTGAATACTCGGACGCAGACTGCGAACTGCCTCGATATGGGTCGCCGATGCGTAACCCTTATGACCTTCGAAGCCAAAGCCAGGAAACTCTTCGGCTAGCTTGACCATCAGGCGGTCACGGACGACCTTGGCGAGCACGGAAGCCGCAGCAACCGAGACGCAGTCGCGGTCAGCTTTTGGGCGAACGGCCACCGGGACGCCGTAGGAGCGGTTGCCAAGCCAGTTGTGGCTGCCATCGAGAAGCATTCGGGTTCCCGTGGCGTCGAAGTTGAGTTGTTCAATGGCGCGTTCGGCGGCGAGGGCTAGGGCCTTGGTGATGCCGATCTTGTCAATCTCTTCTGCAGAAGCCATGCCAACCGCCCACTGGTCGACCCAGTCGGCTACTGGTTGAAAACTCTCTTCACGCTGCTTCTCGCTCATCAACTTCGAATCGCAAAGTTTGACGGGCCAGGGATTCTTGAAGGTTTCGGCAGAGGTGAGAGTCACTCCCACTGCTACAGGCCCGGCTATAGCTCCGCGACCAACTTCATCGATTGCGATTAGCTGTTTGACGCCAGAACCGAAGAGCTGGCTCTCAAAGTCACTTGTTGGGTACGTCTTTGAAGACATCTGGGTAACTACCTAGCCAGGTCCAATTTTTCATCGGCCAAGTGATAACGAAGGCTTTTCCGACAATGAACTTCTGAGCAACAAAGCCCTTGCTCGGCAAGTCGGTGTGGTAGCGCGAGTCTTCGCTGTTTGATCGGTTGTCGCCCATCATCCAGTAGGAACCCTTGGGCACTGTGACGTCGAAGTCTTTTTGAGAGGGCTGGGTTCCCTTGGTCAAGTAGGTCTCGGTAATCGGGACCCCGTTGATGCTCAGCTTTCCACCTTCAGCAACAACTCGGTCACCAGGTATTCCGATAACGCGCTTCACTAGGTGCTGAGCGCTGTCAGGAGCGGTGATTCCGAAGATCCCTAGGAACTCGTCAACGGTGTCGCTCAAGAAATTTGAGTCTTTTGTCGAATCGATCGGAGATAGCCAGCCACCGGGATCTTTGAATACCACGATGTCACCGCGCTCAACGGAGATTAGCGATGGGACAAGCTCATTGACCACAATGCGATCGTCGATGCGAAGTGTTTCCAGCATCGAACCCGACGGAATGAAGAACGAGCGAATCAGGAAGGTCTTGATGACCAGAGATAGAAGGAGTGCAGAGCCGACGATTACGAAGACGTCCAAGAAGAAAGCAACAAAGGCGTTCTTCTTCAGCTTGCGCCAAAAGAGAACGACCTTGTTGTTTGTCTCTTTGAGTTGTTTTCGCGAGCGCTTTGAGAGCCCTGAATCAGTCATCGACTATTTTGAAACGTTGTCGCGCTTCTCGCGAATCTTTGCCTTCTTACCGCGCAGGTCGCGTAGGTAGTAAAGCTTCGCGCGTCGAACATCACCCTTGGTGATTACGTCGATCGACTCGATGATTGGCGAGTGAAGTGGGAAGGTACGCTCAACTCCGAAGCCTCCGGAGTCTTTACGAACGGTGAAGGTCTCACGGATTCCGTGACCTGAGCGACGGATGCAGTAACCCTGGAAAGCCTGTACACGGCTGCGGTTACCTTCGATGATGTTTACGTTGACCTTCACGGTGTCACCAACGCGGAACGCTGGGAGGTCGGTCTTGAGGTTCTTGGCGTCTACTGCGTCAAGGATATGCATTTTGTTTCGCTCTCTGTGTCTGCGCGCAGGTCAGCAACGGGTTAGTTTGGTGTTTCTGATTTTCAGCTAACTACGCTCCCCTGCGGCAGAGACACTAGGTGGTTAGCAACCTGTCTATTCTGCCACGCCTAGTCGTCGGCGAGCAAGTCTGGGCGCACCGCTTTTGTGCGTTCGAGTTGCTGCTGGTGACGCCAAGCGGCGATTGCGGCATGGTTTCCGCTCAGCAAAACCTCTGGAACCTCGAGCCCGCGCCAGTTTGCTGGCTTGGTGTAGCTCGGGTATTCGAGCAGGCCGTCAGAATGTGACTCCTCGACGAGGCTCTCTGCGTTACCGATAACTCCTGGGATCAAGCGGGCAATTGCCTCGATCATTGCGAGAGCAGCGACTTCTCCCCCATTCAGGACGTAGTCGCCAAGCGAAATCATGCGAACTTTGGCTTTCGTGGACGCGTAATCAACCACGCGCTGGTCGATACCCTCGTAGCGACCACAGGCGAAGACGATGTGGTCGGCGGTCGCGAGCTCTTGGGCGGTGGCCTGTTTGAACTGCTCACCGGCGGGGCTGGTGAAAATCACGATTGTTTCGCCATCCTCGGCAAGTATGTCGTCGAAAGCGAGGCCCCATGGCTCTGCCTTCATTAGCATTCCGGCTCCCCCGCCATATGGCGAGTCGTCTACGGTCTTGTGCTTATCGAAGGTCCAATCGCGCAAGTCGTGAACTCGAACATCGAGGATGTTCTTTTCGCGGGCCTTGCCAAGCAAAGAGATCTCTAGTGGGGCGAAGTAGTCGGGAAAGATCGTTAGGGCATCGATGCGCATTACTCGACCTCGGGCAGCTCTTCGAAAAGTCCGTTAGGCGGTGTGACTTTCACAGTGCCTGTAGTGATGTTTACCTCTGGAACGATTTCTTTCACGAAAGGTACAAAGACTTCGCGTTCTTCGAACTGAACCACTAGGCGATCCTGCGCTGGCAAATGCTCGACGCGAATAACCTGACCGATTACCTGACCATCGCGCTCGACTTTTAGGCCAATCAACTGGTGGTCGTACCAAGCGTCTTCTTCGGCAGGTAGGTCATCGGTATCTGCGTTGACCAGCAAAATCGCTTTGATAAGTTCTTCGGCTTTGTTGCGGTCGTCAATACCCTCCAGAAAGATAACCGGAGAGGTGTTGTACCAGCGAAGCTCGGAAACAGTGACGGTCTTGCCGAACCACGGTGAAGTTTCGGGTACTTGGAGGTCAAGGACCGCGCCTGGAACGAAACGTTCGTTCGGGCTGTCCGTGTATAGCTCTAACTTGATTGCTCCCTTTAGGCCGTGTGCCTTGAGCAGTCGGCCGACCCGGAGCTGGGTCTTAGAAATCGGTATCCACCACGTCTACGCGAACCTTCTTGCCATCGGCAAGAGAGTTAACAATGGTGCGAAGCGCCTTAGCGGTGCGGCCGTTGCGCCCGATCACGCGGCCAAGGTCGTCAGGGTGCACGTTTACCTCAAGGAGGTCACCTCTAGAGGTTGAGCGTGCGGTGACGGTGGCGTCGTCCGGGTGGTCGACGATTCCCTTGACTAGGTGTTCGAGCGCAGCGGCTAGCACGTTACTAAGCCTCTTCTGGAGTAGCTGCTTCGGCTGCTGGAGCCTCTTCTGCTACTGCTTCTTCAACAACTGGAGTTTCTTCGGCAGCGGCTTCTTCGGCTACAGGGGCCTCTTCTGCTACTGCTTCTTCAACTGCAGCTTCTTCAACGACTGCGGTCTCTTCAGCGGCGGCTTCTTCGGCTACTGGAGCCTCATCAGCGACTGCCTCAGCAGCTGGCGCTTCTTCAGCGACAGGTGCCTCTTCAACCTTGGCCTTCTTCTCTTCCTTCGGAAGCAGAACGACCTTCTTCTTGGTGTCGACGACGAACTCAGGCTTGGCTTCCTTGGTCTTGACAGTGTTCACTGCCTTTTCGCCCTTAGATGCCTGGAAGTCGCCGGTTAGCTTTAGTAGAACCGCAACCTGCTCGGTTGGCTGTGCGCCAACACTTAGCCAGTACTGAGCGCGCTCAGAGTTGACCTCGATGAATGATGGGTTCTCGGTTGGTACGTAACGACCGATCTCTTCGATTACACGGCCATCGCGCTTGGTGCGTGAGTCGGCTACGACGATACGGTAGTGCGGCGCACGGGTTTTCCCGAGACGCTTTAGGCGGATTTTTACAGCCACAATGCTCCTGTTAGTTGTTGTATTGGGCGAGTTCCACCGTGAGCGTGGGGTGCACACTCGGTAAAGAAGCTCTAATGGGTTGCCGGTTGTTTCTGGTTAGAGGGTCAGAAACATGGCAACCGCTCCATTCTGCCAGACTTTGTGCCTATTCGGCAACCTTAGAGGCCGAAAGATGAACCAGATTCTGGCTTTTCGGCCGAAAGTTGTCTTCCGGCGGCCTCAGCGGCTCGCTTCGCAGGGTTTCCGGACTTCGACCCCTTCTTACCCTTGTCTTTCTTTTTTGGCGGTGCAATGCGCCCCATACCTGGGCCAAAGCTTTGCTGCATTCCCTGTGGGACACCGCCCTTTTGCATGGTCTTCATCATCTTGGCGGCCTGCTCGAAGCGGTTAACCAGCGAATTGACATCGGTAACAGTCATGCCCGAGCCCCTGGCGATTCGCATGCGTCGAGACCCGTTCAGGATCTTGGGCTGACGGCGTTCGGCAGGTGTCATCGAGCGAATGATTGCCTCGGTGCGATCGATTTCGCGCTCGTCAAAGTTTTCTAGCTGGTCGCGCATCTTGCCGGCTCCGGGCATCATCGCGAGCATGCTCTTGATGTTTCCCATCTTGCGAAGCTGCTGCATCTGCTCCATGAAGTCTTCGAGAGTGAACTCGCTCTTGGCGATCTTCTCGGCCATCTTCTGAGCTTCGACCTCGTCGAACTGCTTCTGCGCCTGCTCGATGAGGGTGAGGATGTCACCCATATCGAGAATTCGGCTCGCCATGCGGTCTGGGTAGAACGGCTCAAACGCGTCCATGCCTTCGCCGGTTGACGAGAAGATGATTGGCTTGCCAGTTACCGAGGACACCGACAGCGCGGCACCACCGCGGGCGTCACCGTCGAGTTTGGTTAGAACAACACCGGTGATCCCAACGCCGTCTTCGAAGGCCTTAGCCACGTTTACGGCGTCTTGACCGATCATCGAGTCGATTACGAAAAGAACTTCATCTGGGTCGATGGCGCTGCGAATGTCGCGGGCTTCCTTCATCAACTCTTCGTCGATGCCGAGGCGACCGGCGGTGTCAACGATAACCACGCTGAACTGCTTCTGCTTGGCGTGCTTGATCGACTCTTTGGCAACCTTTACGGGGTTGCCCTTGCCGTTCCCCGGCTCAGGGGCGAAAACTGGGACACCTACGCGCTCACCGATGACCTGGAGCTGATTCACGGCGTTTGGTCGCTGAAGGTCCGCGGCAACCAAGATCGGAGTTTGCCCCTGATCCTTGAGCCACTTGGCGAGTTTTCCGGCCAGTGTGGTTTTACCAGAACCCTGCAAACCGGCGAGCATGATCACGGTTGGCGGGTTCTTCGAGAAGTTGAGCTTGCGCTGCTCGCCACCGAGAATCTGAACCAGTTCTTCGTTCACGATCTGAACGACCTGCTGAGCTGGGTTCAGTGCCTTCGAAACCTCGTCGCCTAGAGCACGGTCGCGAACTGCCGTGATGAAGTTCTTAACAACCTCGAGGGCTACGTCTGCTTCGAGTAGTGCGCGACGAATCTCGCGCAGAGTTGCGTCGATGTCGGCAGCGGTGAGCTTGCCCTTGCCGCGTAGGTTTTTGAACGTATCGACTAAACGATCTGACAGGTTGCCGAACAACTTAAACTCCTTAGCTGACGAGCCCGTTAGCGAACTCGCGAGAGTCGAAGAATGCGAAATCATCGATGCCTTCGCCGACCCCTACAAGTTTGACAGGGATACCCAAGTCTTTCTGGATTGAGTAGACGATGCCGCCCTTGGCCGTGCCATCAAGTTTGGTCAGTGCGATACCGGTTACCTTGGCAACCTCC
>JBILRS010000104.1:0-2960 GCA_044372535.1 Rhodoluna sp. | reverse complement strand
GTAATCTCGCCCCTTGCGAAGACCGGCGGTAGCTCCCTCAGGGTCTCAACTGCTGCCTGGAAATCAAACTGGTCACCGAGCAGACAGCGAGCGGATTCGAGGGCTGCAATGGCGTCCAAAGTGAAGTGCAAACCTCGGTTCGGAAGCGTTACCGACGCTTCGCCAAGACCTTCAAGATTCGCAGCAAACGTTTGGCCTGTAAGGTTTCGGACCTCAGCCACGACGACTGGTCGAACGGGAACAGGAGAATAAACCGGAGCAGTGGCCAGTCCGAAGCGTTCTGTCGCTAATGACTTCTGGTCGACACCGAACCAAGACACCTCCGCGAAAGTTGGATACTCTTCGAGCATCATCCTTAGATTTGGGTCATCGGCATTTAGAACTAAGTGCTCAAGGGCGCGTGCACCAACTTTGCCCAGATCGTTTCTGACCAACTCAGGATCAACAAATCTGTCGAGCTGGTCTTCCATAACGTTCAGAATCGTGACAAGCCGCGGGGCGATCGATCGGGTTAGTTCCTCTGCGTGAGCCTCGTCCATCTCTAGGACCGCAATACCTCCCGGCAGCTTGCCGAGAGGCGAGGCCTGTTCCACGATTGAAGAGTAAAACCCCTGAAGAATGTTCGCAGTTGAGGGGTTTGTGAAGACGTCTACGCCTTGCTCTCGTAGTATCGCCACAAGCATTTTGGTGGTGGTTGACTTGCCCGCAGAACCAGTAACGACAACAAGACCACCAGAAAACTTGCCGAGAGTTTTTGCCAGCAAATCAGGCGCTAGCTTGCTTACGACCAGGCCAGGCAGTGCTGATCCGCCACCTTTGCGAACCGTTCGAACTAGGACGCGCAGAACCCTACCAACCGCAAGGGCAAGCAGGGAGCGCAATTTGTTTAGTCCTCGCGGAATTCGCGGAGGGCCGGTGAGCGAGACGGGTGACGCAGCTTAGACATGGTCTTAGCCTCGATCTGGCGAATACGCTCACGCGTTACGCCGAACTCTTCACCGATCTGATCTAGGGTCTTCTGAACACCGTCACCGAGACCGAATCGACTACGAATAACGCCGGCTTCGCGCGGATGCAGGGTCCCAAGAATTCGCTCGAGCTCTCGCTTGAGCATCACCTGCGAAATCGCCTCAGCGGGAGCAATCGCGTCGGTATCTTCAATTAGGTCACCGAATTCACTGTCGCCGTCCTCACCAAGAGGTGTGGAGAGCGAGATTGGCTCTCGACCGTACTTCTGAACTTCGACGACCTTCTCGGGAGTCATGTCCAATTCACGTGCCAACTCTTCGGGAGTCGGTTCGCGGCCTAGGTCCTGCAAAAGTTGACGCTGAACACGAGCAAGCTTGTTGATTACTTCAACCATGTGAACTGGAATACGAATTGTTCTCGCCTGGTCTGCCATGGCACGAGTAATTGCCTGACGGATCCACCAGGTGGCGTAGGTCGAGAACTTGTAGCCCTTCGTGTAGTCGAACTTCTCAACCGCACGAATCAGACCTAGGTTTCCTTCCTGGATTAGATCCAAGAACTGCATTCCGCGGCCGGTGTAGCGCTTTGCAAGGCTTACAACTAGACGCAGGTTCGCCTCAAGAAGATGGCTCTTCGCACGCTCGCCGTCTTTCATCACTCGGCGAAGGTCAAACTGCATCTCTCGTGAAAGCTTTTTGCCCTGCTCGAGTTTCTCCTGCGCGAATAGTCCTGCCTCGATACGCTTTGCCAGCTCAACTTCGAGCTCAGCGTTGAGGAGGGCGACCTTACCAATCTGTTTGAGGTAGTCCTTTACAGGGTCGGCGGTAGCGCCAGTGATCGTGTTTGTCTGAACCGGGATGTCGTCTTCATCATTGTGTGAGAGAACGAAGCCACCACTAGCCTCGACGGCCTTCTCGGTCTCTTTCGCAGATGGATCCTCGTGAACGTCTTCTTCAGTGTGCTCTTCCTCGGCCGCGAGATCAACTACTTCAATGGCCTCAGCAACGATGTCGCTGACCGACAACTCAACATCATCGTCAAGGTCATCTAGCGCGTCGTCGTCAAGAGCAGTTGACTTGGATGCCTTACTTGGCTTTGCCTTAGCGGCTGGCTTCACGACAGGCTTTGAAGCCGGTTTAGCTACTGGTTTAACAACTGGCTTGGCTGGGGCTTTTGCCGCTGGTTTAGCTACTGCTTTCGCGACTGACTTTGGGGCAGCTTTCGTTGCAGGCTTAACGGGAGCTTTTGGTGTCGTCTTGGCAACAGGCTTAGCGACAGCCTTGGCAGGCTCCTTCGCTACTGGCTTGGCAGCGGGCTTAGAGGCGGCTTTAGGCGCGGCTTTTGCCGGCTTGACAGGCTCGACCGGAACCTCAACGGCTTTTCGCACGCCGAAAAAACTGCGCTTCTTGCCGACTGCTGCCTCTGGCTTGTCTTTCGCCATTGTTTCTCTTCTCTCAACCCTTTTTCGGGCATAACTTAGACCCATGTCAAATCCAAGAAACTTCTTGGAGGACTGGGTCTTCTTCTATTATGCCACTTAGCCGACAGAATCGACTTCTGGCACGTCTACACGAAGCTAGAAAAGGCGAGATTTATTCCGCAGAGCGCGCCCGCTAAGCAGAAGTCCGGCGATGCCCACTAGTGAAACAAGCAGTTGCAGTGCGAACGCCACTCGGAAATTGTCGAGCGAGTAGACGTTTGCGCCGCCTAGGGTGTCGAGGCAAAAACCGATCAACCACATCATCATGAGAGATGCCAGGAATCCACCGACGTTGATGAGTCCGTTGGTCACTCCGAGCTCCTCTGGCGGAAACCGTTCTTTCGAGTAGTCAAACGCAATCATCGAAGCTGGCCCGCCTACGCCGATTAGGAGAACGACAACGGCAAGGAGCCAGATCGGAGTCTGACCTGGGAATAGCACGAGCGTTAGCCAACCAAAGACTATTGCGCTTACCAAGGTGAGCGTGAAGAGCTGTCGATACTTAGGAAAG
>JBILRS010000103.1:0-3168 GCA_044372535.1 Rhodoluna sp. | reverse complement strand
TGGTTGGTCTAGTGGTTTTTGCGGGACTGGTCAGTTTTAGTGAGCCGGCTACGCCTGCGATGATACGGGTCATGCTTAGCATTGAACCATGCTTTTGCCACTTACGCCGTTAGATCGCCTTTTGGGTGACCGCACGGCTAAGGCGTTCGCAAAACATTTAGGTCTAAAAACGGTTGCCGATCTTTTGCAGCACTATCCGAGACGGTATTCCACCCGTGGCGAACTAACCCCGATTGCAGAGCTTCCGATTGGTGAAGCGGTAACGGTCGTGGCGGAAATTCAAGAAGTTCGCGAACGTTTCATGAGCGGTCGCAAGGGTTCAATTCTTGATGTGAGAATTACGGACGGCCAGGCTTCGATGAGTTTGAGCTTCTTCAACCAGGGCTGGCGACAGAAAGAACTCAAACCGGGCTCTCGGGGATTGTTTGCGGGAAAGACCTCGCTATTCCAGAACAAGATTCAGCTTTCCCACCCGGACTATGAGTTGTTCCCTGAAGAGTTATCTCCGGAGGAAGCCAAAGCCTGGGCAGACCTTCCAATTCCGATCTATCCAGCGTCGTCATCGGCTACCACCTGGGCTCTCAGCCGAGCCGTCGGTGTTGTTCTCGATACGCTGGGCGAACTAGAAGATGAGCTTCCTGCTGATGTGGTCAAAGAAGAGGATGTGCTTTCGCTAACCGAAGCGATTCACAAAATTCACATGCCGAAAGTTATGTCCGACTGGCAGGCAGCACGGGACACCTTGCGAGTTCACGAAGCATTTGTCTTGCAAGCATCGCTGCTAAAGCGAAGAGCCGAAAACGCTCACCAAAGTTCAACTTCACGTTCCTCGAAATCCGGAGGGCTATTAGAACGCTTCGACTCGCGATTGCCATTCACGCTTACCGAGGGGCAGGTTCGAGTTGGTGAAGAGATATTCGAAGACCTTGCGCGCTCGCACCCGATGAATCGTCTTCTGCAAGGTGAGGTTGGCTCCGGTAAGACCTTGGTAGCACTCAGAGCCATGCTCGCAGTTGCGGATTCCATGGGTCAATCGGCACTGCTCGCGCCCACCGAAGTCTTAGCTTCTCAGCACTACGACTCAATGCGGAAAACGCTTGGAGAAGATTTGGCCAACGAGGTCGGTCTAACCCTGTTGACCGGTCAGATGAACACAGTAGATCGCAAGCGTTCATTGCTCCAGATTGTTTCAGGCAAGGCTCGTCTGGTTGTTGGAACTCATGCTCTCCTAGGCGACAAGGTTGAGTTTTACGATCTTGGGTTAGTTGTGGTTGACGAGCAACACCGGTTTGGAGTCGACCAGCGAGAAACCCTGAGGCTCAAAGGAAAACTTCCGCCGCACGTTTTAACCATGACTGCCACGCCGATTCCTAGAACGGTTGCCGTGACCGTTTTCGGAGATCTCGACATTTCCACTTTGGATCAACTTCCAGCTGGTCGTAAAGAGATTCAGAGCCACGTGGTTCGTTTTAGTCAGCCGGCCCTAGTTGCCAGAACCTGGGCTCGAATTGCAGAAGAGGTTGCGGCAGGTCGCCAGGCTTTTGTGGTCTGCCCGCGAATCGACGAATCTGAAATCGAAGAGGGCACTGACCTAGAGGTCGAGCCGGGTATCCCGATGGCGGCGGCGGAAACGATAGCCAAGAACTTAAGCGGAATGGCAGTATTCGCCGACGTCAAGATTGGGCTGCTTCACGGTCGAATGAGCGCCGAAGATAAAACGGCGACCATGGCCAAATTTGCCGCGCGAGAAATTGACGTGCTGGTCTCCACAACCGTCATCGAGGTTGGCGTGGACGTTCCGAATGCCACCGTCATGGTGGTCTTGGATGCCGACCGCTTCGGGGTGTCACAACTCCACCAGCTGCGCGGGCGCGTTGGCCGAGGCGGGCATGCCGGGCTGTGCCTCTTGCTCACAACCGCCGAAGAGGGTTCGTTAGCTCTTGAGCGCGTGAATGCTGTCGCGGCCACGCTCGACGGGTTCCGACTGAGTGAAATCGATCTCGAGCTGCGTGGCGAAGGAGATGTTTTGGGCGCAAACCAATCGGGCACTCGTTCCAGTTTGAAACTGCTCCGAGTCATCAAAGACGCCGACCTAATCGCCAGAATGCGTCTTGCCGCTGGCGTGGTCTTGGAGAGCGATCCAACCCTGGAGAAGAATCGAGCCCTTGCCGAAACTCTCGAACGCTTGGACAAGGCAGCCAAAGCAAACATCGCCAAGGCCTAGTTATTTCGCTAACCTAGTTACATGAGCAAGCACGCCGTTTACCCCGGCTCATTCGACCCACTAACCCTCGGACACCTCGACATCATCGAGCGTGCCATGGACGTGGTTTCGCGCCTAACCGTCGTGGTTGTTCACAACCCTTCCAAAGCGGCCTTTTTCACTGTTGCCGAGCGGGTTCAAATGCTCACCGATGCTCTGATCGAACGCAATCTAATGGGTAAGGTTTCCGTCGACTCTCTGGAAAGCGGTTTGCTAACCGAGTATGCGAAAAGTCTGGGCGCCGACGTGCTGGTCAAGGGATTCCGCACCGGCGTTGACATCGAGTATGAACTTCCTATGGCTCGCGTAAATCGCGACCTAACCGGGATCGAGACCATTTTCATGCCATCTGATCCTGCCAACACTCACATCTCATCCAGTTTGGTCAAGCAAGTGGCAGCTCTCGGGGGAGACATATCCAAATACGTTCCAGCCTCGGTAATTCGAGGCTTCAAGGCAAAGGCATAAATTGATTAGCCCATACCTCGTTCAGGTCCACGACCTAATGCACAAGCCTGGTTCGCTACGTCGAATCGAGCTTGATTTCGCAGTTCCAGAAGCGCTAGATAACTCGATCGCATCGATTGAAGTAGGTTCAGAAATCTCCATCGACGGTCGCCTTGAATCCGTCCACGAGGGTATTTTGGTCACGGCGAACATCCAGGGGGATGCCAAAACCGAGTGTTCAAGATGTTTGGATCCACTCAATCTCGAGGTTGATGTGGAATTTCAGGAACTTTTCGCCTATTCTTTAACAGACGAAGACGACCTCGTAATCTCAGATGAAACAATTGATCTGGAACAGGTTGTCCGAGATGCGGTAGTTCTTTCGCTTCCGTTCCAACCAATCTGTAGCAACGACTGTGAAGGTCTGTGCGTTGATTGTGGAGTGAAGCTGAACGAAA
>JBILRS010000102.1:0-3233 GCA_044372535.1 Rhodoluna sp. | reverse complement strand
GATTCCACCCTTCTTGCGAAGTGAAGATAGGTCGCGACGCCCCGTCAGCAGCTTGTGAACATAAGACTGATGACCGGTGTCGAAGATGATCGGGTCATTTGGTGAGTCGAACACTCGATGAATAGCGACTGTGGTCTCGACAACGCCAAGGTTTGGCCCTAGGTGACCGCCGGTGCGGGCAACGGTTTCGACAAGATACTCACGGAGCTCGTGACAGAGTTCTTGAACCTGGTCAAGGGTTAGCGAGTCAAGGTCGCGAGGACCATCGATTGACTCTAAATAACCCATTTACTAGGAGACCAAACTTCGCAAAACATATTGGAGGATTCCGCCGTTGCGATAATAGTCGGCTTCGCCAGGTGTGTCGATTCTCAGGACTGCATCGAAGACGACGGCGACCTTATCAGGCTTGGAGTGCGCAGACGGAGTCGCCGTTACTTTCAAGGTCTTCGGGGTTACGCCATCGTTAAGCTGCTCAACACCCTCTACGTCAAAGATCTCGGTGCCATCTAGGCCGAGCGAGGCTGCAGACTGACCGACTGGGAACTGGAGTGGCAAAACACCCATACCAATCAGATTGCTGCGGTGAATACGCTCAAAAGATTCGGTGATTACCGCGCGCACGCCGAGAAGACTTGTGCCCTTGGCAGCCCAGTCGCGTGAAGAACCTGACCCGTATTCCTTGCCAGCGAGGATCACTAGTGGAGTTGCCTCCGCTTGATAGTTTGCCGATGCGTCGTAGATGAACGCCTGAGCGCCCTCGTCGGTGGTGAAGTCCCGAGCAAAGCCACCCTCGACACCGTCAAGAAGCAGGTTCTTAAGGCGAATGTTCGCGAACGTACCGCGAATCATTACTTCATGGTTGCCACGACGTGACCCGTAACTGTTGAAGTCAGCGCGACTAACGCCGTTCTCGCTCAGGTACTTACCCGCTGGTGAGTCTGCCTTGATAGATCCGGCAGGGCTTATGTGGTCGGTGGTCACAGAGTCCCCAAGAAGGGCTAGGACTCGTGCACCCGCGATGCTTGAGACAGGTGTCGTCTCTAGCTTCATACCGTCAAAGTAAGGCGGCTTGCGCACGTAGGTGGACTTCTCGTCCCAGGCGAATGTTGCTCCAACTGGGGTTGGCAGAGACTTCCATCTAGAGTCCCCTTCAAAGACTCCCGCGTACTGGGTTTTGAACATTTCTGAGTTGATCGAGCTGTCGATTGTGCTCTGGACCTCTTGCGGTGAAGGCCAGATGTCGGCTAGGAAGACATCCTCCCCCGATTTGCCCTTGCCCAGAGGTTGGGTCTCGAAGTCGAAATCCATCGTCCCGGCAATTGCGTATGCAATCACAAGGGGTGGCGACGCAAGGTAGTTCATTTTGACGTCCGGATTGATTCGACCCTCGAAGTTTCTGTTACCCGAGAGAACAGCCGTTACAGCTAGGTCGTGCTCATTGATAGCTTCGCTTATCTCGTCAGCTAGCGGGCCGGAATTTCCGATGCAAGTGGTGCAACCGTAACCAACCAGGTTGAAGCCGAGCGCGTCCAGGTCGTCGTTGAGCCCCGCCTTCTTGTAGTACTCGGTTACGACTTTCGAACCTGGGGCGAGCGATGTTTTGACCCAAGGCTTCGCAGTGAGGCCCTTGGCAACTGCGTTGCGAGCCAATAGGCCGGCAGCGAGCATCACCGACGGATTCGAAGTGTTCGTGCAAGAGGTAATAGATGCGATTGCGACGTAGCCATTGTCAATCGTGTAGTCCTCACCCCGAACTGCTGCTGGTTTTGAAGCCGAATCGGAGTAGGTCTTAATGTCCTTGGCGAAACTCTCCTTCGCCGCGCTCAGTTCAATCCGATCCTGAGGGCGCTTTGGTCCGGCAATCGAGGGAACGACTGTTGCCAGGTCCAATTCGAGGTACTCGCTATACATCGGCTCAACAGAAGGGTCATGCCACAATCCCTGAGCCTTGGTGTACGCCTCGACAAGGGCAATCTCTTCATCACTGCGGCCAGTGAAACGAAGGTAATCAAGCGTCACATCATCAACTGGGAAGATCGCAACTGTTGAGCCGAACTCGGGGCTCATGTTGCCGATAGTTGCTCGGTTCGCGAGAGGCACCGCCGAAACACCTTCGCCGTAGAACTCGACGAACTTTCCGACAACTCCGTGCTTTCTGAGCTGCTCGGTGATGGTTAGAACCACGTCCGTTGCGGTTGCGCCGACCGGAATCGAACCGAGAAGCTTGAACCCCACGACCTTTGGAATCAGCATAGATACAGGCTGGCCGAGCATTGCTGCCTCGGCTTCAATGCCGCCAACGCCCCAACCTAGAATTCCCAGACCATTCACCATTGTGGTGTGAGAGTCGGTGCCAACGCAGGAGTCCGGGTAGGCCTGCAGCTCTCCGTTGACTTCCCTCGTCATCACGGTTCGGGCGAGATATTCAATGTTGACCTGGTGCACGATACCGGTGCCTGGAGGAACCACTTTGAAGTCGTCGAACGCAGTCTGACCCCAACGAAGGAACTGGTAGCGCTCGCCATTTCTCTCATACTCGAGCTCAACGTTCCGCTCGAATGCCTCCGGGCTACCAGCAACATCGATAACTACCGAGTGGTCGATCACCATCTCTGCTGGCGCCAGCGGGTTGATGCGCTTTGGATCTCCGCCCAAAGCCTCTACGGCTTCGCGCATGGTCGCAAGGTCCACAATGCAAGGCACGCCCGTGAAGTCCTGCATAACTACGCGGGCTGGGGTGAATTGGATCTCGGTGTCTGGCTCGGCCGTTGGATCCCAATTGGCCAATGCTTCGACGTGGGCCGCGGTGATGTTGGCACCATCCTCGGTGCGAAGCAAGTTCTCTAGAAGAACCTTGAGGCTGAAGGGAAGCCGTGGTGCATTCGCACTCTGCAGTCGAAAGATTCGGTAATCCTTGCCGCCTACGCTGAGGATATCGCTAGCTCCGAAGCTGTTCACCTTAGACATCCAGCCACTCCTTTTGTACAGACCGATCTACGTCAAAAATACCATTACTCAGGTCGCCGAATTAACGGTCTGACCGCCAACCACGTGAACCACACCATGAGCGCATAGAAAGGGATACCTAGAGCAAGCTTCGCGATACCGAGCAACACCACGGCGTCAGCGAGGTAAAGGGGAACCTCCACGGCAAGTCTCGTCCCGAATAGGGCTACCCACAGCATCGTGATCAGGGAATAGCGGCGGAGCAAGCTCTTATCTTTCCGCCA
>JBILRS010000073.1:0-6939 GCA_044372535.1 Rhodoluna sp. | reverse complement strand
ACTTCACACAGTCGTTTTGCCTCGACGCCCGCTACTTTCAGCCTTTCAACGGCGAGCGCGTTGATGCGATTCGCGAGGCCATAGCCCGAGACTATGCCGGGACCTGGCTTGAGCAACCCCTGATCGCCGCTCTGCTTCTCGCCACCGATCGGGTGGACAGCACTACCGGCGTGCAGATGGCATATCTGAAGAAGTGGTCTTGGCGAAGTGGCAAGCCTCTAGAACTCAAGGATCCTGGCTTGATTGACGGCCCCGGTGCCGCCTATCTGGGTGACGCTCTAGAACTAACCGCAACCCTGCCTGCCGTGGATCTCGCCTACCTAGACCCGCCATACAACCAGCATCGATACTTCGGCAATTACCACGTCTGGGAGTCCTTGGTTCGCTGGGACAAGCCAGCCACATACGGCGTTGCCAATAAACGCGAGGATGTGCGTGGGGACGAGAACCGAAGTGCGTTCAACTCACGTCGGACGATGCCCCAGGCGATTCAGAAGGTGCTCACCGATGTCAACGCCGAGACGATCGTGCTCAGCTACAACAACGAGTCCTGGTTGAGCCGTGAGGAGCTCATTGAGATGTGTTCGAATCGCGGTCACGTCGAGATCCTCGATTTTGAGTTCAAGCGTTACATCGGTTCGCAAATAGGCATCTACAACCGCACTGGGGCTCTTGTGGGGCAGCCCGGAGTTCGACGGAACTTTGAACACCTGCTACTAGCTGGGCCGAAGAAGATTTTGAAGCGGATGATCGCCGAAACCGAACACATCGAGGTCAAAGTGGCGGGGGAGGCTTAAAAGCTAAGACCCCGCTCCGAAGAACAGGGCCTTGCTTTGTTAGCTGTCTCAAGCGAACGTGTCCGAAAGGGGACTTGAACCCCTACCCCCTTGCGAGGACTAGCACCTCAAGCTAGCGCGTCTGCCATTCCGCCACCCGGACAGGTGTGAGATGTCTTTCGACACCGGCAACAAGAGAAGATGCTACCACTAAACCAACAGGCCTTCCAATGCTAGGAAACTGGGGTTGGGCGTATTAGGTTTGGCACATGGCACAAGATTCCAGGTTGACACTGCAACAGTTCATCGCCGCTCTAGAGCGACACTTAGAAGCTGTTACCGGCAGTCGCGGCGAGTCCGACCCAGCGGTCGACCAAGCCTACGATCGCCTCGAACAGGCCTTTCTAGACTACGAAGAGTCGCTAGACGAGCAGTTCAACACCTACCTGCCTTTTGAGCAGGCAGAAGACTAATGACCTTTCTTTCTGCGGTCCTGCTTGGTCTCATTCAGGGCCTAACAGAGTTTTTGCCTATTTCTTCTAGCGCACACCTGCAACTGGCAACCAGCTTGATGCAACTGGATCTAACCAAACCCCAACTGACGGCCTTCATTGCGACGGTGCAACTCGGCACCGAGTTCGCTGTGCTGATCTACTTCGCAAAAGACATCTGGCGCATTATGAAGGCTTGGTTTGCAACCGGCTTCAAACAAACCCGAACAGCTGACGCCAAACTCGGCTGGTACGTAATTATTGGCACAATACCCGTGGTTGTTGTTGGTCTACTGCTCAAGGACCTCATCGAAAACGAATTCCGCAGCCTTCAGGTGGCCGCTTACATGCTGATCATTTTCGGTATTGTGCTGCTGATTGCCGATCGCATCGGGGTGAAGAGCAAACCGATTGAAAAACTGACGTTCAAATCGGCGGTCATCTTCGGCTTAGGGCAAATGCTTGCCGTGATTCCTGGAGTTTCAAGGTCTGGCGGCACTATCTCGGCCGGATTGTTCATGGGCTTTACGCGTCAAGCGGCGGCTCGGTACAGCTTTCTGCTCGCAGTGCCAGCGGTTCTGGCTAGCGGCATCTACCAGTTCGCGAAAACCTATCAAGACCTACCTGCCGACCTGCTGATCGGAACCGCGGTGGCAACCCTGGTCTCGTTCGTTGTGGGTTACGCCGTAATCGCTGGTCTTCTGCGGTATTTGAACCGAGGTTCATTCCTGCCGTTCGTGATTTGGCGAATCCTGGTCGGCTTCGCGATTCTCGCGATTAGCTACTGGGCACCATCGTCTTTTTGACGTAGGTAGCGCTCAAACTCGAGGGCAAGGGCGTCGCCACTGGTGTTCTCTAGACCCTCTGAATCTCTGGCTTCCTCGAGTTGTTCGATGTAGCCGAGCAGTTCTTCGTCACCCTCAACCATTTCATCGATGCTTCGCTCCCACTTGAAGGCTTCGTCTGGCAGCTCGCCGTGATCTACCGAGATTCCGGTGAAGCGTTCAACTTCGGCCACTAGTGAGAGCGTGGCTTTCGGGGACGGACCCACGTGAACGTAGGCGGGGACGGCGGCCCAGATGGCCATTGTCGGAATGCCAATTCGTTCGAGTTCGACTCCGAGCACCGAGATGATGCCGACCGGCCCCTGATAGGTGGAGGCTTCGAGCGTGAACTCGTTCTGCAATAGCTCATTGGGGGAGGTCGCGCTCACCTGAATCGGCCTGGTGTGCGGCGCATCGGCAACAAAAGCGCCGAGGAACACCACGGCATCGATTTCGTAGTCAACAACCAGGTCGGCGATTTCGGCAACGAACGATTTCCAGCGGCGGCTAGGCTCCGCGCCAACCAAAAAGTAGAACCGGTCTGCGCCGGGAAGAACCGAATCTCCGCTCGGCGCCCAAAGTTCAACGGTTGGCCAACTCAGGTTTCGGTCGCCATCTTCGTCAAGCATGACGATTGGTCGGTTGAACTGAAAGTCGAAATAGTCTTCGGACTCGATCGAGATGACCTGCTCGGCGTCGAAGGTTTCGGAAAGGTACCTAACGGCAAGCGTGGCAGCGTCACGTGCGTCACTCCAACCCTCGAAAGCAACTACGAGGGTGCGCCCTTCTAGCGGTTTCGTCACTCGGCCTCCCAAACTGTCCTTCATAAACTCTAAGCGAGTCGAAGGTAGACTCGAAGCCATGTTTGCTAGGCGTCTACCTCGAGCGGTTCTATGGGACCTAGACGGCACGCTCATCGATTCCGAGCCCTATTGGATGAAGTCCGAAAGCGACCTTGCCAGACGCCACGGAGCCGAATGGACCGAAGAAGACGGCAAGTCTCTTGTTGGCATGGCACTCAAAGACTCCACCCGACTAATGGGGGAGCGTTTCGGCGTTGAATTGGATGCCGATGCAGTGATCAACGAGCTCACAGACTCGGTGACCGAGCAACTGCGTCGCGAAATACCTTGGCGACCGGGTGCGCAGGAGCTGCTTCGGCAACTTCGCAGGCGCGGGGTGAAAACGGCTCTCGTAACCATGTCTTTGCGTCGAATGGCTCTTCAGGTGGTCGAAGCCATTCCGTTTGACGCTTTTGACGTCGTCGTGGCCGGGGATGACGTAGTACACGGCAAACCTCATGCCGAGCCTTACCTCAAGGCAGCCAAGTTACTCGGTGTTGACCCTGGGGATTGCGTGGCTTTCGAAGACTCGATTTCTGGCATACTTTCGGCTGAGGCTGCCGGAACCAAAGCTGTCGGAATACCCAACATCGTGATTATCCCGTCGAGACCCGAGCGAATTCTCTGGGAAACCCTCGAAGGCAAGACGATCAAAGACCTTAGACAGCTTTTTAGATAGGTGAAGATGCGAAAGAAGCAACAACCAACGGGGCCGTTCAGGGCTGGCGACGTTGTGCAGTTGACTGGGCCGCGCGGGCGCCTCAACACGATCACCCTGGTAGCGGGTGCTGCATTCGGCACGCATCGAGGCGACTTGAAGCACGACGCGATCATTGGCCAACCCGAAGGTTCGATTATTCAGAACCAGAACGGTGTCGAGTACCTTGCCCTTCGACCGTTGATGACCGATTTCGTGCTCAGCATGCCTCGTGGTGCAGCAATCATTTACCCCAAGGATTCTGCGCAGATCCTCGTGCAGGGAGACATTTTCCCGGGCGCGACCGTAGTCGAGGCTGGCGTCGGTTCGGGCGCGCTCAGCATGTACCTGCTCCGAGTGCTCGGCGAAAACGGCAAGTTGATCTCGTTTGAACGACGAGAAGAGTTCGCTGAAATTGCCAGGGCAAACGTCGCTGCGCAGTATGGCGAAGAGCCCGAAAACTGGACCGTTCACCTTGGTGACTTGCAGGAACAACTTCCGAAGCACTGCGAACCAGGAACAGTTGACCGCGTTGTACTCGACATGCTCGCACCTTGGGAATGCGTTGATGCCGTTTCAGCCGCGCTCGTGCCGGGTGGTCTCGTGGTTGGCTACATCGCTACGGTGACGCAGATGTCCCGCTTCGTTGAGGCGCTTCGTTCATCGAAGAATTACGCCGAACCGGAGGCATTCGAGTCGATGGTCCGCGATTGGCACCTGCAGGGCCTGGCGGTTCGTCCAGAGCATCGCATGATTGGGCACACGGGTTTCTTGGTTACCGCGCGCAGATTGGCCCCCGGGGCACAACTCCCGCAGTTCAAGAAGGTCAAGGGAGATTTCAGCGACGAAGATCTGAGCGTTTGGAACCCCGAGCACCTCGGCGAGCGCCAAGTTGGCGAAAAGAAACTTCGCAAGAGTCTTCGCAACGCTCAAGCTGGAGCAGAGGCGCGCGCCGCCTTGGAAGACTAAACTGATAGAAATTTATAGAGAAAGTAGCCTCACTTTGCGCAAACTTCTAGCGGCCGTATTTGCGGTAGCAATTGCAACCACTCTCTCGGCTTGCGCCCCGCGCACCGCCGCAGATATGTACTCCGGCCTCAAGGCAGAGTGCGGTGAGGTCAAGACCGGCAAGAACGTGGCATCGGTCAAAGTTACCGTCGGCAAAGACTCAAAGGTCCCAGTGATTACGTTCCCAACCGGAATCGACGCAACTGTGATCGAAACCAAGGTGATCACCGTCGGCAAGGGCCCAAAGATCACCGGCAGCCAGTTCGTCAGTTTTGAGTTCGCGCAGGCTTCAGGTGCTACCGGAGAGATGACCGGTAACACCAAGTTCGACGGCACCGACATCCAGTCACAGTACCTTCAGGCCGATGGTGAGCTTTGCAAGGCATTCGGCGGCGTCACCGAAGGTTCGAGAGTTGCCCTGCTAATCCCGAGCGCAATCATGAACTCGGGTGAGGAAGAAGCGAGTTCGGGCGTAATCGTCTTCGACATCAAGAAGGTCTACCTGCCACGCGCCGTGGGCGACGAGCAGTCAAACCAGAGTGGCCTCCCAACAATCATCCGTGCCACAAATGGCATGCCGACCATTCAGTTCACTAATGGGGCGGCACCTACCGAACTAAAGGTTGTTCCGCTAATCAAGGGCTGGGGCGAAAAGCTAGTACCAGACAGCGGGCAGAAACTGATGATTCACTACGCCGGCTGGGTCTGGAGTTCTCAATCCAAGTTCGAATCCTCATGGGATAACAAACAACCTGTCGAATTCAGCTACGCCACCGGCTCGCTCATCGACGGAATGGTCCAGGGACTCAAGGATCAAACCGTTGGCTCGCAGGTCATGCTCGTAATCCCGCCAGCTCTTGCCTATAAGGACCAGGCCAGCGAAACCATTCCAGCCAACTCGACACTCATTTTCGTGATCGACATCCTGGGTGTAGCCAAGTAAGTCGATGGCACAGGCCGAGTACAAACGAGACCCCGAGGACAAGTCAGAGCGCCTGCTCAGCTTGACCATTGCCTTGCTGAAAAGCGGGCAACGTGGACTCAAAAAGGACGAGGTCTACGGCGCGGTTCGCGACTACCGTAACGCCAGAGACTTGGCTGAATCAAAAGGCAAGTCTCTTGATGCGCTCGAGAAGCTTTTCGACCGAGACAAGGCGATTCTCAAGGAGAGCGGCGTTCCACTCATCGCAGAGATACCTGCTGATGAAGGCACGAACAACACCGAGTATCGATACCGAATTGCCAATGACCGCTTTGCCTGGCCCGAGGGTCTCGAGTTCAGCGCTCGGCAACTGCAACTGCTAGAACTGGCCAACAACGTTTGGTCCAGGGCGGCTCTCGGCACCTCGACGAGTCGATCGATGAGTCGAATAAGGGCTATTGGCCCGGTGGATGGCACCGTCGACCTCACTTCGATTGCCCCAAAGCTTCGAATCCACCAGCCCAGCTTTGTGCCACTAACCGCGGCTGCCGAAAGCCGAAACCAAGTGTCTTTCAGCTATCGCAAGCCTGGCCAGAACGAAACCGAAATCAGAACCGTTCAGCCTTGGCAGCTTTACCAAGTGGTGAACCAGTGGATCCTGATTTGTTTCGATGTGGATCGCAGGGAGGTTAGAAACTTCCTACTGAAGAGAATCACCTCCAAAATCGCGGTAAGCGAAGAGAAGTTTGACGCTCCAACGCTCAAGGATCTTGAAATGGCCAAGTCTTTACTTGAGCAGCACATCGAGAAACAGATCGCCACCATCCGAGTCAGCGAGGGCTCTCAGGCCTGGGTTCACTTCGATCTGAACGGTAAGGGTTCGATCGAGCACAGCTTCCACTACATGGACCTACACCTGCTTGCCGAAGAACTAAGAGAACTCGGGCCGGATATTGAGATTGTTGCGCCTAAGTCACTCCAAGACGCGATAAGGCTCGGGCTCGAGAAGGTGGCCAGCGACCATGCCTAAATTTGTGAACAAGCTGTCTGCAGACGAACGCTTCAACCTCATGCTCGGCCTCATCGGTTATCTGCTCAACCACCGAAACTGCGAGGTTTCCGACCTCGCGAGTGTCTTCAAGGTCACAAACCAGCAGATCAAAGAAACCCTGCTTCTGATCAACAATGGCGGCTATTTCCCTGCCGGAGGGCTAGACACATACCCGTTCTGGATTGACTCTTTCCAACTAGAAGATGACTTCGTAGCCTTCTCGACCTCGGTAGAAACACCCGGCGCACCCCGAATCTCTCAAGCCCAGGCCGCTGCTCTTGCGGTTGGGCTGATTCACCTGGAGAGCATCCCGAGTTACGCAAATGAC
>JBILRS010000079.1:0-5929 GCA_044372535.1 Rhodoluna sp. | reverse complement strand
TCAGCAAACTCGAGGGCCAGGTTGCGACACCGGTAATCGATATAAAACCGGGTACATTCGACGCTTCAAGAAACCTGATCCTCGAGGCAATCAACAGTCGCCGCCGAGTTGGCATGTCTTACATCAACCGTGCCGGGGAGCAGTCGAATCGCGAGATCGACCCCGTCAAGCTGGTCGAAAGCGACGGCAACCTTTCGGTGCGCTCCTGGTGCCTAAAGACCCAAGACGAACGAAGCTTCCGAATCGACCGCATGTCGAAGTTGGAGATCTTGCCGGGCGCTATCTCGGCAGAAGCAACTGAGATGTTCGAAAACCTCGACGAACTTTCGGATCTTGCCTACAACCCTGGCGAATACGATCACGACGTGGTCGTCGAGGTCACGCCAGAGGCATATTCGCTGGTGAGCCAATTTCACGTCCTCGACGAACCAAAGAAACTGAGCGATGGCGTACTTCGTGCCACAATCAAGGTCGGCAGACTCGAGCACCTCGGCAAACTGATCGCTCGCTACGGGGGAGCGGCTAAGGTTATCGAGCCAGAGCTGGCCAGAAACATCGTTCGAGACTACGCTTTGGTTGCACTTGGGCGAGACCCACTCACCAACCACGACGAAAGCGTTGAGTAACCATGGAAGCTTGGATCTGGTGGCTCATTTGGGGTCTGTTGGCCTTCGCAGCAATCGCTGTTTGGGGTTTTCTTCTGTACTCGCTCACTCCTGCCGCGACGAACATCATTAAGTCCCTGCAAAAACTTGCAGTCGTGGCCGAAAAACTAGATGCGGCTGCGTCAACAAAGCCAAAACTTGAACACCCAGTCGACAATCTCCACGACTCGCCGGCCCTGGTGCAGCGCGAGCGCAAAACTCTTCTAACTGAGCGTCGCAAGCGCAAAGAAGCGCGAGCGCGTAGGCTTGTTACTAGAGTTAAAGACATCAAACTCGAAGGAAGGTTCAAAGATGTTCGCAAGAGGTCTTGAGGGATGGCACTTCATCGTCATCATCTTGGTAGTTGTACTCCTCTGGGGCGCGCCAAAGCTGCCCGGAATGGCCAAGAGCCTAGGTGAGTCGATGCGAATCTTCCGTAAAGAGATGAAGACCCTCGGCGACGAGCGCTCGGCTGACAAAAAGGGTGCCGACAAGGATTCAAACCCTGACGCCAAATAGTGGCAAGGGTTAAAAACCCCGAGAAGAAAATGGGTCTCGGTGGTCACCTCCGAGAACTGCGCAAAAGACTCTACTGGTCGGCTCTCTACATACTGCTTGGCTCTGTAGCCGGCTGGTTCTCATTCGACTTCGTCTACGACCAGATGATTCGACCGCTAAAGACTCTTGCCGCAAACTCCGATTACAACGTCAGCGTGAACTTTGGCACCGTTGTTAGCGCCTTCGACTTGCGCTTTCAAATGGCGATCTTTCTAGGAGTCATTCTCTCCAGCCCTTTCTGGCTCTACCACCTTTGGAGATTCAGCTCACCGGCAATGAAGAAACGCGAACGCCGCTACACGCTCGGCTTCTTGCTCACCGCATCTCCACTTTTTCTGGCCGGCTGTGCGCTTGCCTGGTACGCGATGCCTACCTTCGTGATTGGCATGCTCTCCTTCACACCTACAAATGCGGCGTCCTTACTGAGCGCGAATGAGTACATCCTGTTTACCCTGCGCCTGTTGCTTGTCTTCGGCATCTCCTTTGTGCTGCCGGTGATTCTCGTTTTCCTCAACTTTCTCGGCGTTGTCAGCGGCGCGGGCATCAGAAAGTCCTGGCGTTTGGCAATCTTCATTAGCGTGCTAATCGCGGCTCTAGCAACCCCGGTTTCAGACCCTATGTCGATGCTCTTGGTGGCAATCCCGCTGATCGTCTTCTATCTGATCGCAATGGGTATCGCGCTAGCCCGAGATAAGCGAACCAGCAAAGCAAACGCAAACCTCGACGATGTTCGTCCGCTAGAAGAAATATGAGTACGGAGCTGAGCCCTTCCGAGCGCTACAAACTCTCGAAGACAAAGTCGGCGACCCCAGAATTCACCAAATTTTCGCAGATCGTCGACTTCCCTCTGGACGAGTTTCAAGAGAAGGCCTGCATCGCGCTTGAATCGGGCAAAGGCGTGTTGGTGGCAGCTCCGACTGGTGCCGGAAAAACCATCGTTGGCGAGTTCGCGATTCATCTAGCCATCGCGTCCGATTCAAAGGTTTTTTACACCACACCGATCAAAGCGCTAAGCAACCAGAAGTACACCGAGTTGTGTGCGCGCTACGGCCCTGAACGCGTTGGGCTCCTGACCGGAGACAACAACACCAACGCCGATGCACAAATAGTCGTGATGACCACCGAGGTTCTGCGAAACATGATTTATGCGAACAGCAATTCGCTGATAAATCTGAACTTTGTCATCATGGACGAAGTGCACTACCTAGCTGACCGTTTCAGGGGAGCGGTCTGGGAGGAAGTAATTCTTCACCTACCTAACGACGTACGAATCGTCTCACTGAGCGCCACGGTTTCGAACGCCGAAGAGTTTGGCGCTTGGCTAGACGAGGTGCGCGGTGACACCGAAATCATCGTTTCGGAAATCAGGCCGGTGCCGCTCAACCAGCACGTGCTCTTTGGCGACGACCTCATTGACCTTTTCGATGGCAACGGGTCGCGGGTGAATCCCGACCTGGTGCAGCGGCATGCAAACAAGCTGCGCGCACCGAGTTTTCGGCCACAGCGCGGTAACCGCGGTCACCACGGACATGACCGCAACCAACCGAGGATTCCGAAGGCCAGCAAAGCCGAGATCATAGATATTCTCGAGGACGAAGACCTGCTGCCAGCCATCTTCTTCATCTTTTCGAGAGCCGCCTGCGACACTGCGGTTCGCAGTTGCATTCAGGCGGGCGTTCGCCTCACTACCAGCGAGGAGCGCGACGAGATTCGTCGGGTCGTTGAAGAGAAGTGCTACAACATCGCCGATGAAGACCTTGCCACCCTCGGCTATTTTGACTGGCGCACCTCGCTCGAGAGGGGAGTGGCTGCCCATCACGCCGGAATGCTGCCGGCTTTCAAGGAGGCAGTAGAGGAGCTCTTCCTGAGAAAACTCGTCAAGGTCGTCTTCGCGACCGAGACACTAGCACTCGGCATCAACATGCCCGCTCGCACCGTTGTTTTAGATCGACTAGACAAGTTCAACGGCGAAGGCCGAGTTCAGATCACCGCGGGGGAGTACACCCAACTCACCGGCCGAGCAGGCCGCCGCGGAATCGATACTCAGGGTCACTCGGTCATTCAGTGGGGCGGCAACCTTGACCCCGCTGTGGTCGCAGGCCTCGCTTCGAAGCGCACCTACCCGCTCAACTCTTCATTCAGGCCGACATTCAACATGGCAGTCAACCTAATCGACGCCTTCGGTCGCGAGCGAGCTCGCACGGTTCTTGAGACATCCTTCGCGCAGTTCCAAGCCGACCGATCGGTAGTTGGTCTAGCGAAAACGATCAGGGAGCGCGAAGTTTCGCTCTCGGGCTACACCCACTCGATGGAGTGCCACCTGGGCGACTTCTCAACCTACGCAGCGCTGCGTCGCGAAATTTCTGACATCGAAAAGGCACTCAACCCGGTGCGGGTTCGCGAAGCACGTGGCAAGGACCTTCGACAGCACAAAGGAAAGCAGGCCCAGGAGGGTCGCCTTGCCGACTTAAAGCGCAAGATGAAGAGTCACCCTTGCCACAACTGCCACGAACGCGAAGCACACGCCCGCTGGGGTGAACGCTGGTACAAGCTGCGCCGAGAGACCGACGACTTGATTCACCAGATTGACAGCCGCACCAACCAGGTTGCCAAGACCTTCGATCGCATTTGCGAGGTGCTCGCCACTCTCGGTTACCTTGAGCGTGTAGAGGATGACTTCACTGTGCAGGACTCCGGTCGGCAGCTGGCAAGAATCTACGGCGAGCGGGATCTTCTCGTCTCGGAGTGCCTCAATGCTGGCGCCTGGAACAAACTTGACGCAGCCTCGCTAGCTGCAATGGTGGCAGCCCTTGTCTACGAGGCCCGCCGAGATGACGAAGGCCGTTCACCCAAGCTGCCCAAGGGCGAGTTCCCCGCAGCATTCGAAGAGACCGAGGCAATCTGGGATTCGCTAGAAGAACTGGGTCGACAGCACAAGATCAGACAGACCGAAGAAATCGACGCTCGACTCTCATTTGCTATCCACCGCTGGGCGGGAGGGGCTCGCCTCGACAGCGTGCTGGATGAGACCGAATTGCTCGTTGGCGACTTCGTGCGCTGGTGCAAGCAGATCATTGATTTGCTGGGTCAGATAGCGCAAACAGATTCGCCGGTATCTTCAACTGCGAGGGAGGCAATAGACCGTGTCAAACGCGGGATCGTCGCTTACTCATACCTTAACTAGCCCTCGAATGCAGCGGCTATCGCTGCGACTGGTAATCGGATTATTCGGCGCTAGCTTGGCCTATCTCGTGTTTCCGAGCCTGGGTATCTGGGGGTTAGTGTTCCCGATGCTAGCGCTGATTTACCTGTCGGCCCGAGGTCTCCGGTTTTGGCCAGCGGCCTTAGTCGGCCTCGTGTCCGGGTTCACATTCTTTGCCAGCCAAACGTCCTGGTTGGCGATGTATCTGGGCCCAGTTCCTCTTATCGCTCTATCGTTCCTTCAGGCATTGATCTTCGCGGTCTTCTTCGGGTTTAGTGCCGCGGTGACCACGCGGGTGGCAAAACACGTAACAGGGCTTCAGTTTGCCTTCGCTAGCGCTGGCATAACCGCAATTTTTTGGGTTGGTAGGGAGTGGTTCTCGGGCAACTACCCATACGGCGGCTTCCCTTGGGCGAGACTGGTGTCTTCTCAGACCGAAACCTCGCTGTCACGTTGGGTGTGGCTCGGCGGTATGCCGCTTGCTGATTTGCTCATCGTCTTCGTTACGATACTTTCTCTAGAGCTACTGATTCTCAGGCCGACAATTAGGTCCCTGGCCGCCGTTGCTACCGCAGTAACCGCGCTTTACGTTGTACCGATGTTCCTGCCCATCAACGCTTCGGCGGAGAGCGGTGAACTAACCATCGCCTCGGCCCAAGGCAATGCAAACGCGGGACTTTTCAGCAATCGGGAGAGCGGCCAGATACTGGAAAACCACATTGCGGCGAGCCGTGAACTCATGGCGACCGGGCAACCGTTCGATGTTCTGGTCTGGCCCGAAAATGCAGTTGACCTTAATCTTTTTGGTGATGAAAAGAATGTCCAGAGAATCGAAACCTTTGTCGCCGAACTTGGCAAACCGCTAATTTTCGGAACCGTTACCAAGCGAGACAAGCTCTACAACAGCTCGATCCTTTGGTTACCAGGTCGGGGAATGACCGATTGGTACGACAAGCTCAAACCGGTTCCATTTGCCGAATACGTTCCCGATCGAGCATTTTGGAACGCGCTCGCCCCAGACCTGATCGGGTTGCTGAGTTACGATTTCTCACCCGGCAGCAGGGACGGATTTTTCGAAGTTGCAGGGGCAAAACTGGGCACCCTGATTTGCTTCGAAATCGCGGTCGACGAGATTCCGCCAAGTTTGGTGAATGGGGGAGCGGAGGCAATTCTTTCGCAAACCAATAATGCTGACTTCGGCAAGAGTGACGAGGCCTACCAGCAATTGGCAATAGCAAGATTGAGAGCAATCGAATCGGGTCGCTCGTTGGTCAACATCTCAACGGTTGGGCCCTCTGCCGTTTATCTTGCCGATGGCACCGAGGTTGATTCGCTTCCCGCTTTCACGCGCGGCTTCATGAACACCACCCTGCCATTGCGAACAAGTAAAACCCCAGCGATTTTCACCGTTCAACCGATCACCTTTGCGGTCTTGCTAACTGCCTCTACGCTCGTTCTCTGGTTGTTTGGCAGCTCGATCAAAGGCAGGAGGCGCAAGTGAAGACGCTGGTGATAATGCCAACTT
>JBILRS010000077.1:0-6175 GCA_044372535.1 Rhodoluna sp. | reverse complement strand
CACCTCTTGGCCACGCTGAGTGAAGCGGCGAAGGTCGATAAGCCCGTTGGTGATCACCTGACCGGCGCTGATCGCGGTTACTCGGGCGATCGGAACGAAGACTCGACGACGACCGGTAATCTCGACCAACATGCCCGAAACCTTGGGTGCTCCCGATTTACGGTATGCGACAAGGACGTCAATGACCTTGCCAACTTTGTCGCCAACGGGGTCAAAGACGCCACAACCCGCAAGGCGGGCAACAAATAGCCTTGTCGCGCTCATACTCTCAACCTTAGACGAGCCCAACTAATCGTGCCAGAATGGGGTGGTGAGCAACCCTTTCAGAACCAGCACACCTCCGCCGCCACCCGGTGAGGTAGTCGCAACATTCCCTACCTACGACGAAGCGGTCGCGTATGTCGACAACTTGATCGAAAAAGAGTTCCCGCCAACCGCGATTGCGATCGTCGGCACCGACCTTCGCTCGGTCGAGAGAGTCCGCACGCGCGTCAACTACTCGACGGTTGCCCTTCGCGGAGCTCTAACCGGAGCCTGGTTGGGTTTCATCATCGGATTCGTGTTTGTTCCAACCATGCTGACCTCAGTCGAGGGCACGCTGACCATGGCTCTCGTCGGTTCGGGTGTCGGAATCCTGCTCAACATCCTGCGCTTCTCACTCGCGCGCAGAAAGCGCGGCTTCGCCTCGGTGGCACAGCTCGTCGCCAAGGAGTATCAGATTCAGATCCAGGGCGATCTGGTCGGTAAAGCCAAGCAGCTTTCGGGCAACTAGCTCAGCTTGGCCATCCAGGCCTCAACATCATCGACCTTGCGCGGCAGCGCTGCGCTGAGGTTCTCGACTCCCGTTTCGGTAACAAGCACGTCGTCTTCGATGCGAACGCCGATGCCTCGGAATTCTTCTGGCACGAGCAGGTCGTCTGGCTGGAAGTAGAGGCCGGGTTCAATCGTGAAGACCATGCCCGGCTGCAGTTCTTGGTCGAGGTACATTTCGCGCCTCGCTTGAGCGCAGTCGTGAACGTCTAGGCCTAGGTGGTGGCTGGTGCCGTGCACCATCCAGCGACGGTGCAACTGGTTTTCAGGCTTGAGCGATTCCTCGGCACTGATGTCGATGAAACCCCACTCCGAGACCTTGGCGGCAATCACCTTCATGGCTTCGGCGTGCAGGTCGCGAAACTTCAGGCCCGGCTTGGCAACTTTAAAGACCGCGTCGGCTGCCTCGAGAACCGCTTCGTAAATCTTGCGCTGCACAACCGTGAACTTGCCGTTCACCGGGAAGGTTCTCGTGATGTCGGCTGTGTAGAGGCTGTCAACCTCGACGCCCGCGTCAAGCAGAACGAGCTGGCCAGGCTTGACCGGGCCGTCATTCACGATCCAGTGCAGAATGCAGGCGTGCGAACCGGCAGCGGCGATGGTCTCGTAACCGAGTTCGTTGCCCTCGGCTCTTGCTTGGCTGAAGAACGCGCCTTCGATGATTCTTTCGCCGCGCTCGTGGGCGAGGGCCTTGGGTAGGCGACGAATGACTTCTTCGAAACCCTTCACGCTGGCGGCCACCGCCGAGCGCATTTCGCCGATTTCGAACGAGTCTTTGACCAGTCGGAGCTCGCTGACAAACTCGGCGAGCGCGCTGTTTTCGAGCGTGACAACGTCACTGTCGTGAAGCGCCGAACGGAAGTCGTCGAGTTCCTTTAGTGACTTCGTGTCGATGTCGAGTAGCGCCGAGACCTGCGCCAGGGTTGGGCGCTGACCGACCCAGAATTCACCAATCGCCGGGTTCGCAAAGAACTCGTCTGAATCGCGTCCGGCGGTTTCGCGAAGGTAGATGGTCTGGGTGCTGTGTCTAGTGTCGATTACCAGGACGCTGTCTGGCACGGTAGCCGAACCCCAGCCGGTTAGATGTGCAAAGGCCGAGTGAGCACGGTAGCGGTAGTCGGTGTCGTTGGAGCGCTGCTTCATTGAGCCGGCTTCGATAATCACAACTTTGCCAGCGAATGCATCGGCAACGGCGGCTCTGCGCCGCGGGGTGAAAGATGCCGCGAGCGTGGCCTTCGGTAGCGAGTTGTCTCGGTCTGCCCAGCCGCTGGCGATGTACTTCAAGAACTTTTCGCTGTGCGGGCGCTGCGACCGGTTGGTGGCTCGCTCTTCAATCTTCTGCTCTTCATTGCTCATGAGTTACATACTGCCATTTTCGAACCCCTTACGCTTGAGGCAACGAAAGGCTTTTCTTGAGAATCGATTTGCACGCGCACAGCACCCACTCTGATGGGCGTGAAGACGTGCGTACTGTCTTTTCTTCGGCGAAGGCCACCGGAGTCGATGTCCTAGCCCTCACCGACCATGACAGCACTTCCGGCTGGGCCGAGGCCGAGGCGGTAGCGCGCGAGCTTGGCATGGGTTTCGTGCCAGGCATCGAGGTGACGACTGTCACCAACGGCGCAAGTATTCACCTGCTCGCCTACCTGCCAGACCCAAATAACCTTGCGCTGCAGACGACTCTTCGAAAAACGGTTGTTGCGCGAGAGGAGCGTCTTCGCGCCATCACCGAGCTTGTCGCCCCGGTTTGGAACATCACCTGGGAAGACGTTTTGGCGCAGCTCCAGGACGGCGCCACGATGGGTCGCCCAGCGGTCGCCGACGCGCTGATTGCCGCCGGTCACTTCGAGACCCGAGGCGAGGTTTTCGACAAGGTGCTGTTTGATGGCAGCGAGTTCTATGTCTCGACCGAGTCAGCACCTAACGTCCTAGAGGCCATCGACCTGATTCGCGACGCCGGGGGAGTGCCGATAATCGCTCACCCTCTCGGCCGCTCCGCTGGCAACCACCCACTACCCGAACGCCACTTTAGAGCGATGATCGAGGCGGGTTTAGCGGGGTTCGAGGTTTACCACCGAGATGTTCCGGAGTTTGCCCGCGAGTGGTTGCTTGGGCTAGCAAATGAGTTCGATCTGATTGTCACAGGATCCAGCGATTACCACGGACTCACTGGCAAAGCCAATCGCCTTGGTGAAAACGTGACAGACCCGAGAATGCTTGAACGAATAGAAGCGCTGGGTTTTAGCTCGGTAACTTACCCCTGAGTGCCACCGCGGGTGCGGCGGCGCTGACGGTCTGGGTTAGCTTGGCGTGGGGCAGCGTTTGAACCAGCCGGCTTGTCACCCTGAGGGCGGCGCGGGCCGCGGTCGCGGTTGCCACCCTGAGGCTTGCGGTCACCCTGAGGCTTGCGCTCCTCTGGCTTAGCCGGAACCAAACGACCCTTGGTGCCTTTGGCGATGTCCAAGTCAGTGAAAAGGTGCTCGGATGACGAGTAGGTCTCTAGTGGCTCTGGCACACCCAGCTCAAGCGCATCGTTGATGTGCTTCCAACGGTTCAGGTCATCCCAGTCGACAAAGGTGATCGCGATTCCGGTGCGACCAGCGCGTCCGGTGCGACCGGTGCGGTGCAGGTAGGCCTTCTCGTCCTCGGGCACGGTGTAGTTGATCACGTGTGTCACGTCGTCAACGTCGATGCCTCGGGCCGCAACCTCGGTGGCAACCAAGATGTCTTTCTTGCCGGTGCGGAACGCAATCATTGAGCGCTCGCGGGCTTCTTGAGACATGTCTCCGTGAAGAGCGGTCGCCTTGAAGCCACGCTCGGTGAGTTCGTCAGCAACCTTGCCAGCCTGGCGCTTGGTGCGGCAGAAGATGATGGTCTTGCCGCGGCCCTCGGCCTGCAGGATTCGGCCTACACACTCGTCTTTGTCGAGAGCGTGTGCGCGGTAGAAGAACTGCTTGATGTCGGCCTTGGTGTGGCCTTCGTCTGGGTCGTTGACGCGAATGTGAACCGGGCGGTTCTGGTACTTGCGAGCCAACTGGACGATGGTGCCCGGCATGGTTGCCGAGAACAGCATGGTCTGACGACCATCAGGTGTGTAGGCAAACAGTCTCTCAACGTCTGGCAAGAAGCCGAGGTCAAGCATTTCGTCTGCCTCGTCGAGCACCATGAAGCGGATGTTGCCTAGGTCGAGAAGTTTCTGCTTGCTCAAGTCGATGAGGCGACCCGGGGTGCCAACGATGATCTGCGCTCCGGCCTCGATCTCGGCAACCTGGCCCTCGTAAGACTTTCCGCCGTAGATAGCCGCGACGGTGGTCTTGCGGTTCGCGGTGGCGAGCACGAGGTCCTCAGCTACCTGAATAGCGAGTTCACGGGTTGGCACAACGACGAGCGCCTGCGCACCCTTGGCTGGCTCAAGCCCGAGCGATTGGATTAGTGGCAAGCCGAAACCGAAAGTCTTACCGGTACCTGTTTTCGCCTGGCCGATGATGTCCTGGCCGGTCAGGGCTAGCGGAATCGCCTGCTCCTGAATTGGGAAAGGCTCGGTGATGCCCTTCGCCTCTAGGGCATCTACGATGTCTTGATCGATGCCCAAATCTTTGAAAGTCAAAAAGTCTCCTATAGTCCTGCCAAGTCTATCTTTGGCATGAGCCCGCGTGGCTCAGGTATCTTTGTAAGGTGTTCGAATGGTTCAAGAAGCTCCGCTCCGCTGCTAAGCGGCTCGCCCTACCTACGCGCGAAGAACGAGCGCCTCGCAACATGGGCAAAATCGACCTTCGCCCGTACACACCCGACCCCAAAATCTTCCTCGGCCAACTGGCTTACCTCAAACTCACGCAGTTCGAGATCCTCACCAACGAGCTCAAGTTTTCACCAAACACCCAGTACAAGGCCGAGCTTGGCGAGGCCGCTGCCAAGAGTTTCGAAAAGTATCGTGCCATCTCGAGCATTCTCGCCGGGCTCGGCATGGACGCAACCGATGCCATGGAACCCTTCACCGAACGAATCGGAAACTTTCACTCACGAACCACTGGCATCGACTGGTTCGAGACGGTAATCAAGGTCTATCTGGTTTACGGCCTCTTGGACGACTTCTACCGCAGACTCGCGATCGGCCTCACGCCGGCACTTCGTAAACAGGTTGAGGAAGCGCTCGCCGACGACACCTTCGAACAGTTCGCCAAGCGAGTCCTAATTGAATCGATGGGCGAGAGTGAGCAGTTGAAGAGTCGACTTGCCCTCTGGGGTCGTCGCTTGATGGGTGATGTTTTGCTCGAGTTGCGCGCGGCTTTCGACAACCGCAAGTTGGCCGGAGTTGCCAAGGGAGCCAAGTTGAGTCTTGCCGAAGAGCGTGAGGTAAACCTTTCGGCATACTCGAAGCTCGAACCTTTGGTGAGCGAAATGATTGCCGTGCACACCCTCAGGATGGATGCACTCGGACTTTCGGCTTAGGCCTTTTTAGCTTCTTCGCGCGCGTGAATTCTGGCCGCTGCAATACGCGACGAAACGATGATCATGAAAACAGGCATCGCCAGCATGATGATGATCCAGATCCAGGCTTCCTCATATTTGAAACCAAATAGGGTCAGCGCAATCCAGAGCACCGAACCGGCGATTGCCGCGATGGTTGGTGGCACCAGGGCCCCGTACTCACCGGACTTTGTGGTGAGGTAAGGAGCGACCAGGCCGAGGATAACGGCGTAACCGAGAATGATCAAAATTTCCATTAGGCGATGAACCCGACCCTTCTTGACTCTTCTGCACCGCATTCCAGGTAGCCGATTGAGCTGACTGGAACCAGGAACATGCGCCCCTTGTTGTCTTGCAGCTTGACGATTTTAGCTCCGTCTTCGAAAGCTTTTGAGACATGCGCCTCGACCTCGGCAGCAGTTTGATTGCTCTCGAAGGATAGTTCTCTTGCGCTGTTTTGAATGCCGATGCGGATGTCCAAGGTTGCCTTTCGTTGGTGCCCTTAAAGATTACGACAGACCAACGACTAAAAAGTCGGGGGTCGGCTGTATTCTCACTCTCGATGGCAAATACTACTTTTCGCAAACACGGCCTCGAATTTGTTGACCACAAGCTTTCGGCTGGCCAGCTTGAAGTTTCGGAGCTAGCTGCCGATGCGAGAGCGCTGGTTTACGGCGCCCCGGGGTCGGGCAAAACTACCGCGCTGAAGAGCCTCTATTTGAATCAGCTCAAAAAGCGCGGGCTCAAGGCGCACAACGTCTTGGCCATCACCGCCAGCCGAGATGCCGCAAACCTGTTGCGCGACGAACTTGCTCTCGCCAACCACGGTGCTACTGCTGGCCCGATGGCTCGCACCCTAGCCAGCTTTGCTTTTTCGATCCTTCGCGAGGCCGCCCTT
>JBILRS010000005.1:0-34226 GCA_044372535.1 Rhodoluna sp. | reverse complement strand
TCATCAAGCAACTTCTCGAGCAGGAGGTCGAGGCTGGGCTATCGGCCGATTGGCCGAAGCACGTGAGAGAGGGAGTCCTGTCGCTCTCGGGTTTTCGCGCGGAAGTACGTGAGCTGTTTACCGTCTGCCTCGAACGCGGGGTAAGCCCAGCCGAACTGCGGTCGCTTGGTGAAGCGCAGGGTCAGCAGATCTGGGTCGCCGCTTCGAGCGTTTTTGAGCGCTACCTAGAAGTCCTAGCCACCCCGGCGAACGACAATCGCCACGACCCTTCAACTCTGCTGAGCAAGGCAACCGAATTGCTTGCCGAGAAGCCTTGGGCACCGTTCGTCGCCGATCTGAAGCTGGTCATCGTTGATGACGCCCAAGAGCTCACGCCCGGCGCAAAGCAGCTCCTGAAAGTGCTCGTCTCAAAGGGCGCGGGTCTGGTTTTGCTGGGTGACCCAGACAGTGCAACGCTCGGGTTCCGCTCGGCTGACCCAAAGTCGATGCGCCTTCTCATCGAAGACGTAGCCGAGCCCGGAACTGTCAAGACGATCATGCTCGGACAGTCGCACACCATCAGACCAGAAGACGTTTCGATTGCGATGGCAAATATCTACAAGGCAATCCCGCCTGAATTGGCAGGCCCCCAGCGGAGTGTCCACGGCGCCGCCAATCGAGTTCCAGGTGAACAAGTCGAGGGCAAGGTCTTCGACACGGCCGCAAGCGAATCGGCCTGGGTTGCTCGTCGGCTTCGTGAGCTGCATCTCGACAAGAAAATTGCCTGGGGCGACATGGCTGTTGTGGCTCGATCTCGCAACCTCCTCGAGAACTTCGGTGCTGCGCTTGCTGCCGAGAGCGTCCCGGCGACTGTACTGGGTAGCAAATCGGCTCTTCGCGATGAATTCGCCAGCGGGCACCTGCTTCGCCTCGCGAAACACGTCCTCGATGGCAAAGAAGTTGACTACAAGGCCGCAGAAGACCTTCTTCAGTCGCCCTACTGCGATCTAGACAGCCTTGGGCTAAGGCGATTCCGCCGTCAGCTCAGGCAGGCGGACCTCAACGAAGGCCTAGCGAGAACCGGTGACGAACTCGTGGTCGAACTATTCAACAAACCGGGCACCGTGGCGACTCTCGAAAGCAAAGAGGCCAGCGCGGTTTTGAGTTTCATCAAACAAATTGAAGAGGCTAAGGCCCTGGTGGCAGACCCGAGCAAGACCGCCGAAGACCTGCTCTGGCACTTCTGGAACGAAAGCAAGCCCAAGCGAAACTGGCCACTGCAAACCAAGAATGTTGGCGAGGTAGCCCAGCAGGCGGGGCGCAACCTCGACGCGGTCGTTGCGCTATTCGCCGCGGCAAATCGCTATGTGGAGCGAAACCTGAACGGCTCAATCGCAGCTTTCATCGAAGATCAACTAACCCTCGACCTGCCGCAAGACACCCTGGCGGTCAACGCCCGAGACGACGAACGAGTGCTGTTGCTAACCTCAGCGGCTCTGATCGGCCGGCGCTTCAAGGTAGTTGTGATTCCACAACTAATCGAAGGTGTCTGGCCGAATCTGAAACCTCGTTCCTCTCTGGTGGCCGCTACCGTCCTTGATGAGCTGCTTAGCAACCAAGCTGGCATCGACAAAACAGAGTTGCCCCAAGAGCTTCGCCTGCTGAACAAGGCCGTTGGCGCAGCTACCGAGCGAGTAATCGTGACTTCGGTCGACGGCGATGAGAGCCAGATTTCACAGTTCGTCTCACTAGTGCTCGGCAAGACGCCGAAGACCGAGACCTACGGGGCTCCTCGCTACACGCTTCGAGGCACGGTTGGTCGCTTGCGCAGAACACTGGTTGACCCAAAAACAGAGACAGAGGCAGAGCGACTAGAAGCCGCTTATGGCCTTGCGCTCTTAGCAAAGGACGGCATCGCCGGCGCTGACCCTGAGCAGTGGTACGGAATCCTGGATCTCTCAACCGAAGAGGCACTCGTGCTCCTCGATGGCGACAAACAGGTCTATGTAGCGCCTTCACAACTCGAAGACTTCCTCAAGTGCCCGCTGCACTGGTTTATCAAGCACCACGGGGGTCGCGAGGGCTCATTCGAAGCCAACTTCGGAATCCTCTTGCACAAGGTCCTCGAAGAAACCGCAAGCATCAGCGAGCACGAACTCTGGAAGGGCGTTGAGTCGAAGTGGCACACTCTCGACTTCGAGGCCGAGTGGCTTGAAAAGCGCGAGAAGCGCAAAGCTCGCAAGATGGTGACCAGGCTTGCCACATATCTGACCGCTCAAGAAAAAGCGGGCTACGAGGTTATTGGTCGAGAGGTCAAGTTCAAGTTTCAGCTGGGCAGCGCATTGGTTTCAGGAACCGTTGACCGCATCGAGCGCAATGCCGAAGGCAAGGTGATGATCGTCGATCTCAAGACCGGCGGAAAGATCGATAAGGAAGATGTGAAGACTCACCCGCAGCTTGGTTTATACCAACTTGCCTTCGCGCAGAAGGCGTTCGGCGGCTTGATCGCAGACAGCGACACGCTCGAAGGCGCCAGGTTGGTTTTTGTGTCTGTTGAAAAGGGCGTTTTCGATCAGCAGGCTATTACGACCAAGGATGCCGAGTACGGAGTCTCCTACTTTGAAAATGTTCTCGAAGAAGCAGCCCAAGAGATGGCTATGCCGCGAAAGCTTTTCGTTGCGAATGTGGGGAGCCACTGCAACACCGACAAGTACGGTGCCTGTGCACTCCAACTAGGTGAGGCGGTTTCGTATGTCGACTAATTCGATTTCGGCAGACCAGGTTTTCTTCGCCGTAAAGCGGGCCGACAAGCCCGAGGACACAACGGACTGGAAGCTGACCAAAGAGCAGCGCGAAGCGGTTGAGCTCGCTCCAACCGATGCCCCAACCCTTGTGGTTGCAGGTGCCGGTAGCGGCAAGACCGAGTTGATGGCCGTGCGAGTGCTCTGGTTGGTGGCCAATGGTCACGCTGAGCCGGGTGAAATTCTTGGTCTGACCTTCACCAGAAAAGCAGCATCTGAGTTGTCGAAGAGAATCAACAGCGGCTTGAGGCACCTTGCCGGCACAAGTTTTTGGCCCAAAGAACTTGCCGATAAGCCTTTTGCCGCACCAAACATTTCGACCTACAACGCCTATGCGAACTCGCTGTTCCAAGATCACGCGCTGGCACTTGGTTACGAGCCGGATTCGATTCTTCTAACCGAAGCCGCAAGGTTTCAGCTGGCCCGAGAGGTTGTGCTCAAGTATTCGTCGAGCGTTGACTCGCGCATCAATGATTACGAGTCTCCGCTTTCGACCATCATTGACGCGGTGCTTTCGCTAGCCGGAGAAATGGCCGATAACGGTGTCGATGCCGAGCAGATTAACGAGTACGTCGATGGCACCAGAAACTTCATTGCCTCGCTAAAGGCCAAGAACCAGACCGAAGAATTGCCGATTCCAATCACTCGGCTAAAAAACTGGCAGAACTTCTTCGATTCAGGTCTGATCGCTAACCTTGCCCAGAAATTCAGAGAAGAAAAGCTAGCTCGAGGAATGGTCGACTACAGCGACCAGGTCGCACTGGCTGCAAGAGCGGTTGAAGCAATGCCTGACTTGGTTGCCGGCCGAGAGCGCAGCCTATACAAACACGTGCTTCTTGATGAGTACCAAGACACCAGCACCCTTCAAACCAGACTCCTCAGAGGGCTCTTTGCGAACCACTCGGTCTTCGCTGTCGGTGACCCGAACCAGTCGATCTACGGCTGGCGCGGAGCAAGCGCTTCAAACCTGCGCGAGTACATCACCGACTTCGGAACTCCCGAGCGCGAGGTTGTCCAGTTTCCGCTGCCTACCTCTTGGCGAAACCCGAGTGGCGTGCTAAATCTTGCCAACCGGCTCTTGGAGGAGTTGCACCAAGAGCCCAACTTCATCACGCGCGACATGAGCGAAGAGCAACTAGCTGTGCTCGAGCACAACAAGGTCAAGGTCATCGAGCTAACTCCGCGCCCCGGCGCTCCAGTTGGCGACACCGAGGTTCTCTACGTTCAAACCCAGAGCGAAGAGGCTACTGCCGTGGCTTCTTGGTTCGCCCGCAAAATGCAGGAAGAACCAGAAAAACCGAAACCTACTGCGGCTCTACTTCTGCGCACCAAAGGCGCTGCAAACTACTACGCGTCAGCGCTATCGAAGCAGGGTGTTCCTTACCAAATCGTTGGTGTCGCCGGGCTTCTCGAAATGCCCGAGATTGTTGACCTGGTCGCCGCCCTAAAGGTCGTGCACAATCCAACCTCGGGCGCGTCTCTGCTTCGTTTGCTTGCCGGCCCGCGTTGGCGAATCGGAGCAAAAGACATCCAGCAGCTCTATCTGTTCGCCAAAAAAATCGCCAGCTTCGACAATGAAGATGGGGTTGAACTTCAGGGTGAAGAAGTCGGTTTCTCAATAGTCGATGCACTCGACGAACTACTTGATCTCCGCAACTTCAAGAGTGGCATCAGCGAGACGGGGCTCGTGCGCATGAAGAACTGCGCAAAGTTGTTCCGCAAGCTGCGCAGCCAAACCGGGCTCGCGCTGCCAGATTTCGTGAGAGTGGTCGAGCAGGAGCTTTGGCTCGACATCGAACTGACGGCGAACCCGAACCGGCTCCAGCCGATGGCAAACCTGAACTCTTTTGCCAACGTGGTCACCAACTTTGCAAACAGCTACAGCCCGACACTTGGCGGGTTCTTAGAGTGGCTCGAATACGCCGCCTCTAAAGAATCTTTCGAAACGCCGGCTGTTGCCGCAACTCCTGGTGAGGTTCAAATTCTCACGGTTCACGCGTCCAAGGGGCTTGAGTGGGATCTCGTTTCTGTGCCGTTACTCATTAACGGCACTTTCCCTTCAAATACCGGCGGCTTCAGGGGCTGGGTCAGTGGCAAAAACTTGCCCTACCACTTCAGGGGTGACGCAGAGTCGCTGCCGCGGTTCGACATGTCATCGGCTCTCGAGCAAACCGACATCGACAAACTTGAAGAAGTATTCAACGCCGACGTAACCGAGTACAAGTACCGCGAGGAGCGTCGACTCGCCTACGTTGCCGTTACCCGTGCGAAAAAGTCATTGATGCTTTCAGCTTCGGTCTACAAGGGCACCAACAAGACCGCGGCTAAGGCCTCGCCGTACCTGACAGAGCTGGCGAGTAGCGGCGAGCCGACTTTGAAAGTCATTGGTGGAACAGGCAACCCTGAGTCACCGCTTCCGGCTCTTCCGGAGCTGCAAGTGAACCCCGACAGCGAAGTCGAGTTCTCGCTTGAATGGCCGATGGATCCACTGGGGCCAAATCATCGAATCGCACTCGAAAAGGCCCGAGACCTGGTTGACGAGGATCCCCCAAAGCCAGATGCCGCAAAGGTCGATGCAGAGATCAACCTTCTGCTCGACGATCTCGCCGAAAGCGTAGCTAGGGCGAGTCAGGCAAAGCTGCCAGTGAGAATTCCCGCCTCGCGATTCAAGGAATTCTTGTTAGAAACCGAAGAGGTTGCCGAGCTCTACCGCAGACCTGTTCCTCGGGAGCCATTCTCTGCCACCATGGCCGGCACGCTGTTTCACACCTGGGTTGAAGAGCGCTTCCAGGTGTTCAGCCCGAAAGAAGAGCTAGACATTAAGGTCGAGGCTGTCGATGACGGCAACCCGCAACTCAACATTGAAGAACTGAAGGCGATCTTCGAAGAGTCCCGCTTTGCTTCGATGGAACCGGCCGACATCGAGTGTGAGATTCAGGTGACGATTAAGTCGAACACCTTCATCTGCAAAATTGACGCGGTTTTCAAAACCGAAGACGGTTTCGAAATTGTGGACTGGAAGACCGGAATCGCACCGACGACCCCAGAAGACATCGCCGAAAAGGCTCTGCAGTTGGCCCTCTACCGAATGGCCTATGCAAAGTTTCACGGAGTCGACCCAGACAAGATTGGCGTTTGCCTCTATTACGTGAACGACAACCTGGAGATAAAGCCTGAAGAGGTAAAGACCGAAGACCAGTTGCTAGAAATGTGGCAGGGCGTCCTCGATAAAGTGACTGGCTAAAAGAGCTCGTCGTCGCGCTTTTCGGGCAGCTCTATTTCGCGGGTGGCGTCGTCGATGAAAATAGGGAGATCTTCTGCTTCACTCTCGGGCTGTTGCAGCTCAACTTCTTCAACCGGTTCGATGAACGACCCGCTAGCCCTGGTGAAAGTCCCGGCAATTAGCGCTGGGGCAGCCCCAGCCTCCACCTCTTCGGCGAGTAAGTTGAGCATGCCAACTCCTTCGGCGACGATTGCGTCATTGCCCGTGGTGACTCCGTGAAGTAACCAGCGACCGGTGTGCATCTCTGAATACAGTTGCGCGCGCTGACTCAGGTTCGGGTCGATGATCTTTCGATCACCCAGGTAGGCGAATCGAACGGCGTCAAGAAGCGTTTGGTCGCCGTGACCTGCCAACCAAGAGAACTCTTCGGCAGGGTCACCCACCTTCAACTCTGGCCAACCCAGAATTCCGCTCACCATGCCGTCGAGTTCCAACACGTTCACCGAACTTAGGTTCGAGTGAATTACCGTGGGGGTGAATCGGAACAGGCTGACGTTTTCGAGAGCCTCCGACCAGCGATCGAGGAGACTCTTGGGGATCTTGCCGGTGCCAGCGAGTCGGTCAAGTTCGTTGACGCGCTGTCGCACGACTTCGGCAGGGGAGAAGTCAGGAAACCCCGCGTTGCGAATCATTTCGACATCGAGGTTGTGGATCGCGGCCATCGCGTTACCGAGGCTCTCAATCAGTGAGTCTCCAGCGCTGATCCGTTCAAGTTCTAGCGGCTTGCCATAGACGTACTCGAAAACCACTGCGTTTCTGCCACCAGGCATGCGGCTCTGCCCGAGCGCTCTACTGACTTTGAACGGCAGAGACAACCCCGAAACCGCGTTGAGGGCAGCCACTTCGGTGGCAAGTTCAAGGTCGGCGGTGTCGTTTGCGCCTTGGCGCACAACATAGTGATTGCCGTCTGAGCCGGTCAGAATCGCGGCATCGATCGCGCCACCAAGGTTATTGGTCAGTTCTTTGACGTCGCGAAAGCCGATAGACGGGACTGCGTCGGTTGCTAGGGCGGCTAAAATCAAGGAGTTACGCATGGGTTTAGGTTAAAAGCATTCAGCGCCTGTTCCATGTATCGCCACGATTAGAGAAGGCAAGCATGCTGTTTCGAGGAGGAGTCGCACTAGACCTCCCGCTCGCGCGCCAGGCAATCGATCGCGACTATCTAGCCAGAACTCGCCCTGATCTATTCGACGAGCTTTGGAGCGATCCGACCACGCGGGTGCTAGCAATGTTTGAGGGGTCGGTCTTGCTGGACGACGCTGCCTTGCGACTGTTTCCGGTTGAGAGCGTTCCTTCGGCCAGCTATCGCGTTTACCTCGGGCGAGACTCCATCGGGCCTATCGTTCTAGCCGTACTCAACGAAAACGCAGCAAAGCAGCTCGAGCCGAGCGCTGAAAGCTGGCATCACCTGCGCAAGACCGGTGCCGGGTTGGACGACCGCGACGCCGGACTGTTTACGCAAGCGTTAGCGATTTCGAACTGGCACGGCACTCACCAGCACTGCCCGCGTTGCGGAACACCGACTCTGGTCGAGTCTGGTGGCTGGGTTAGAAGATGCTTCAAAGACAACTCAGAGCATTACCCCCGGACCGACCCGGCTGTGATCGTGGCAATCATCGACGATCAGGAGCGAATTTTGCTCGGCTCGCAGGGAACCTGGGAGGAAAACCGGTGGTCGATTCTGGCCGGTTTCGTTGAACCTGGCGAGAGCCTCGAGGCTGCTGTGATTCGAGAGATGTTTGAAGAGTCCGGCATCGAGGTCGATGAACCGCACTATCTCGGCTCGCAGTCCTGGCCGTTTCCGAACTCCCTGATGGCCGGCTTCGCCGCTCGCGCCAAAACCACCGAACTCAAACCAGATGGTGAAGAGATCGAGAAGCTGCGTTGGTTTAGCCGTGAAGAGATTGCCGCCGAGGCAACCTCGCTGTTGCTACCCAATCGAATCTCGATCTCGCGGTCGATCATCGAGCTTTGGTTCGGCAGTGAAATCGTCTCGGCAACGGAGTTGCAGTGAACGCCGAAAAGATTCTCGAAGCACTTGACCCTGAGCAGCGCGAGGCCGCAACGTCCCTAGTTGGCCCGGTTTGCATCTTGGCTGGCGCGGGCACCGGCAAGACCCGCACCGTCACGCATCGCATCGCCTACGGAATCGCTAAGGGCTACTATTCCGCCAATCGGGTTATGGCTCTCACCTACACCAATCGTGCAGCCGGCGAGTTGCGTGCAAGGCTTCGCGGTCTCGGTATTCCAGGGGTTTCGGTTCGAACCTTCCACGCGGCAGCGCTAAGCCAGCTTGAATTCTTCTGGCAGCAGTACGCGGGCGTGCCAGCGCCGAGAGTTCTGGAGTCAAAGGCGAAACTTCTCGCCCAAATCGCCGAGCAGCAGAAACTGCACTTCGACTCCGGCACCATTCGGGACTTGGCCGCCGAAATCGAGTGGCGCAAGTACTCCATGCTCAGCTTGGAAGACTACGAGCAGGCGCTCGATTCCCGCCCAACGGTTTCTGGCGTTAGCAAGCGAGCCAACCTAGACATCCAGGCCGCCTACGAAGAAGCCAAGATCAAGGCGCAAAGACTCGACTGGGAAGACGTGCTGATTCTCACTCTCGGGCTCCTGCGTGCCGAACCCAGAGCGTTGGCTCACGTGCAACAGCAGTACCGCTTCTACACGGTTGACGAATACCAAGACATCAGCCCGCTCCAGCACGCACTCTTAGACGCCTGGCTCGGTGACCACAATGACCTCTGCGTGGTTGGCGATCCGAACCAAACCATCTACTCATTCACCGGAGCATCGAGTCAGTTTTTGCGCAGCTTTGCAAGCAAGTACGAGGGGGCAACCGTCGTGCAGCTGACCCGCAACTACCGGTCAACCTCACAGATCATTGCTTACGCAAACCGGCTGAGCCGAGAGGAGATCGGAGTTGAGCCCCTTCAATCGATGGCTGAGGCAGGCCGCGCGCCACTAGTGCAAGGTTTCGAAAACCCGGCCGAAGAAGCCAAGGCGGTGGCCAAGGCTATTCGGTTGCGCATCGACCAGGGTGTAAAGCCTCACGAAATAGCCGTGCTCTACCGAATAAACGGTCAATCTGAAACCTTGGAAAACGCTCTCGCAGCCGTCGGTGTCGATGTCCAGGTTCGCGGTGGCGAACGCTTCTTCAGTCGTCCCGAGGTTCAAAACGCGATTCGAGCAATTAGGTCCGAAGTTTCGATTCAAACCGACAAGCCACTGTTCCAAACTGTCAGCGACATCATGAGATCGCTGGGCTGGTCTTCTGATGAGCCCGAGGTTGCCGGTGCTGGTCGAGACCGCTGGGAATCTCTGAATGCGATAGTTCTAATTGTTGACGAGATGTCTCCAACGGCAACCCTCGCCGACTTTGCAAACGAGCTGGACGAGAGGCAGCGCTCGCAACATGAGCCGCTGCGAAGTGCTGTGACGCTTTCGACGATTCACGCCGCTAAGGGGCTCGAGTGGGCAGAGGTCTATCTGATCGGGTTGAGCGAGGGTTATCTGCCCATCACCTATGCCAAGAGTGAGCTCGAGCTCGCCGAGGAGCGAAGACTTTTTTACGTCGGAATCACCAGGGCCAAGAGTCACCTTTGGCTTTCATGGAACAAACCCGGTCAGCAATCTAGGTTCTTCAAACAGGTTCAGGGAGCGCAGTCGCAGTCGGAGTGAGCAACCCAGCTCCACGGTTCGACTCGGCCACTATCAACCTTCAGTCGGCTGCCAACAAAATCCGATTCTTCGGCGGGGCTATCGATTGCCCGCAGTACCTCTCCCACCACCATTGAGGCAGCAAATAGTGCACTCCTGGCGTCTTCCAGGTAGTCGAGGCGCCCAACCAGTTGAGACGCAAGGGTTGGCCAAAGCGGATTCGCATCGGTTTGGTGTCGGTCGAGGCAGCCCAGGCATGGTCGGCCGGTGAGCTTTGGACTCACCGAGACCCACTCCGTGCCGAACAAGACCGCTAGATGCGGCGCTCTGCTGGCAACCAGGCTCTTGTAGGTCGTCGGCAAGACTGCGTTTTGGGCCGTGATTATGCGCAGTTCGACCTTGCGTTTCGCTGGAGTTAGCGAGTCAAGGTTTTGTACCCGGGTTACGCCCGGCCGTGAACGAAGAATCGTTTCCAGCGCTTCGATCCGGTAGTGGTTTAGTAATTCACGCGGGTAGCCGAGCGGGCCTAGATCGTGCTCGCCAACCATGGAATCATCGGTCGTGAGAACACGCCCGACCCCGGCGGCAGCCAAGCCGAGTGTGATCAAGACCCCACCCAATCCGAGTGAGTCGATAGCAATGGCCTGCTTGGCTCTGCGCTCGAGCACGGCGATTCCGTCAAGATTGGTGGCAAAGCTCGCCCTGATTAGCTCGGCAAACGCCCCTCTGACGAAGTCTCCGGGGAGAGTTGGCTTGGTTATCTTCGTGTTGTTCAGAAGCGCCGGACGCAACCGGTCAATGAGTTCGCGATCTTGGCTCTGCACCGCTTCATCGGCGATGCCCCGTTCGAGCAGGGCAAGTAACCGCTCCTGCTCCGCAGAAACATTTTCGAGAACCACGGGGTCGGTGATACCGAGTTGTAGGTCGGTGGTATTTCGCCAGAGCAACATGCGCGAAGGATTGATTCGAACAGCCATCGCAGTAGTTTGCCAATATCCTCGAACGCTGCGGTCCGCTCTCCACAGACCTAGTCGAGCAGTTTGCGCAGTGCTTCATCCATCGCGTCACCCTGCGAATCTTGAAGCCTCGCAATAAGAGCCGATGGGTTGTCGATGTCTTCGCTGGTTGGCAGAAGGTCCGGGTGGTTCCAGAGACCATCGCGCTTCTGCGCACCAACGGCAGCCGTGACCGCCGTCCACATTGCCGCAGCCTCGCGAATTCGCTTTGGTCGCAGCTCCAGACCCAAGAGGGTCGAAAAGGTTGACTGCGCGGGGCTGGCGGTAGCGCGCCTGCGTCTTTGAACTTCGCCGAGCGCGCCGGCCTGAGGTAGCCGCTTTGATGCTTCGTCGGTCACCGCTTCAACCCAACCCTCGATGAGGGCAAGAGTGGTCTCAACGTTGGCGAGCGCGCGCTCTTGCTCAGGGGTGCGTTGCGACAGAAGTTCGCCGTTACCCAGCGCATCGCGAAGCTTTTCTTGGTCACTGAAGTCGAAACCCTCGGCAAGGTCACGCATGCGCTCGGCGTCGATAGAGATTCCAGAGGCGTAGTTGGTGATCTGACCGACCACGCTGTCGCGAAGCCACTTGCTCTGCTTGAAGAGCCTCGCATGCGCGAGTTCGCGGATGCTCAGGAAGATGAGCAGTTGGTCTTTGGGTATCTCGAGGTCTTTCGCAAACTCATTGATGTTTTGCGGCACAAAAACGGCTCGTTGCTCGGTGAAGAAGGGAAGCCCCAGGTCTCCGCCGCTGAGCACCTCGCGAGAGAGTTTGCCAAGTGTTTGGCCAAGTTGCATCGCGAAGATTGTGCCACCTGCCGAGCGGAGCATGCCACCGGCGCCGGCGAGGATGCCGGATAGCTCTTCGGGCATGTTCTCTTGAAGGTTGTCGGTTAGAGCATCTGCCATTCTCGAGGCAATCGGCTGGCTCAGTTCTTGAAAGAGCGCGAGTGAGTCACCGACCCAGAGCTCGCGAGTTACAAGTTTTGGTGTCGTGGTCAGTTGTGGCAGAGTCGTCGCTTCGTCCAACCAAAGTTCGGCGATCGCTGTGGCATTCGCGATGGCGGTGCGCTCGGCGTCGCTGACCGCATAGGAACCCTCGGCGGCAAACTGCCTAGACTGCTCGATTGCAAGTTTCCAGTTGACTCCGCCGACCACGTCCTTGGAGGACTCGCTCAAGGAGTTCTGCAACTGCCGCATCATTTCGGCTAATGCTTTGGGGTCGTTGGCGAGGCCTGCCGCAGCGGCTAGCTGCTCTGGGTCCATGCCGTTTTGTTGCGACAAAATTTCGCGCAAGAAGGCAGCTAGTGCCTCGGCATCAAAGTTTTCGTCGCTCACGCTCTTTAGGTTAATGCGCCGAGGGCTCTTATTACAGACCTGTTCGCCGATAGCGTGGCTTAGGCTTAAAGAAATTACCGATAGGGGTTGGCTCTGTGCGTCGATTCGTTGGTTGGCTTGGGGTCGGTGTGCTCCTCGTGGGCCTCAGTTTTCTCATTTCTGGTCGAGCCCCATATGTGATCGAACAACCCGGACCCGCCTTCAATGTTCTTGGGGAAACCGGCGGAAAACAGGTCATCACAATCAAAGACGCCAAGACCTACCCGGTCAGCGGCAAGCTCGATGCCTTGACCGTGCAACAGATTGGGCAACCGGGACAAGAGCCCAGCTGGCTGCAGATCTGGATGGCCAGCATGGACGAATCCAAGATGATCATTCCGATGTCTGACGCTTTCCCTACCGGGGTCAAGACCTCGCAGGTCTTCGCCGAAGATGCCGCGATGATGCAGGCCTCGCAGCAGGACGCGCAGGCAGCAGCACTGAATTACCTAGGCATAAAGTTCACCTCGAGGGTTTACGTGGTGTCGATGATGACCGACAGCGCAGCCACCGGGCTGATTCGACCGGGCGACTACATCGACTCGGTCGATGGGTTGCGGGTTGCCGACACCGATCTCCTCCGCGAGCGTGTCCAGCTGTGGAATGGAGTAAAGCCGCTAACGGTAGGCGTCACCTCTAAGGGTGAGTCAAAGACTGTTGAAGTGACTCCAACAAAAATCAAGGGACGCTATTACATCGGCGTCTTCGTTGGTTACAAGTACGAGTTCCCGTTCAAAATCAAGGTCGATCTGGGTGCCGTTGGTGGCCCAAGTGCCGGCTCGATTTTTGCCCTTGGCATGATCGATCAACTTACGCCCGGGCAGCTCCTTGGTGAAAACCACGTTGCTGGAACGGGGACCATCAGCCCAGACGGAACCGTTGGGCCAATCGGTGGAATGGTCCAAAAGATGTACTCGGCGAAGAATGCCGGCGCAACAATATTTTTGGCTCCTAGCGAAAATTGCAAGGACACGGTCGGGAAGATTCCCGCAGGGCTTAAGGTTTACAGCATTACGCGATTAAAAACTGCGGTCGAACTTTTAACAGCAATAAAGAACCAAACCAACCTGAGTGGCTTTGCCACTTGCTCAAAGTAGAGGAAACCATGGCTAAGTCGAAACAAGCAAAGCGCATCCAACCAGCGAGGCTAGCGGCCCTGATTCTTGTCGCCCTTGGCTTCATTCTCGTCTCCTCCACCGGCTTCTACACCGATAGCCTCTGGTTCAGACAGCTCGGTTTCTCTGAGGTGTTCGTCACCGAGATCTGGACTCAGGCCGCGCTCTTCGCTTCGGCGTTTTCGGTCATGGCGGTGCTGATTGGAATCAACGTCTACCTGACCAACAAGCTGCGCCCGATCTATTCGCGCGCCGGAGAAAGCGATCCCTTCGCTCAGTACCGCGAGGTCCTCGAAAAGGGTCGCAAAGCGCTTCTCATTGTCATTCCGCTGATTCTCGGTCTGTTCGCCGGTGTCCTAGCGGCCCCGAACTGGCAGGATGCGCTCCTGTTTCTGAACGCCACCCCTACCGGAAACCTCGACCCGCAGTTCCAGCTTGATGCAAGCTTCTACCTGTTCACTCTTCCGTTCCTGTCGGCAGCCGTGCTGTTCCTCACCACGGTTCTCGGCATCGGAAGCTTCCTGGTTTTGGTCATCCACCTTTACAACGGTGCGATCAAGTTCAACGGCCGAAACTCGTCAATCACTAAGGGCGCTCAGGTTCACATCGGCATCAACCTTGCGCTGTTCTTCGTAGCTCTCGGCGTTGACATCTGGCTAGACCAGTACCAAACCCTGACCAGCTCTGCCGGTCTCTTCACGGGTGCAACCTACTCAGACGTGAACGCAGCAATCCCAGGTCTCCAGATTATGGCCCTAATCGCCGGTGCAGTTGCGCTGGTCTTTGTTGTATCGGCCTTCATTGGTCGCTGGCGCCTACCGATCATCGGCACCGCGCTGATGATCGTTTCGGGCATCGTTCTTCAGGGTGTTTACCCGTGGCTCGTGCAGAGCTTCCAGGTTGTCCCGAACGAGCGAACCCTCGAGTCCGAGTTCATTCAGCGCAACCTAGATGCAACTCGCTATGCATACGGCTTGGACGGCGTTGAAACCATTGACTACAACGCCAAGACCACGGCAACGGCAAGCGACCTTCGCAAGGACGCCGACACCACAGCCAACATCCGAATCATCGACCCGGCGCTGGTGAGTGAGTCGTTCAGACAGCTTGAGCAGTACCGCCAGTACTACGGCTTCGTTAACCTCTTGGACGTAGACCGCTACCAGATTGATGGCAAGAGCCAGGACACCGTGCTCGCGGTTCGTGAACTAAACCAGAGCGGCCTCGGCAGCTCGCAGTCATGGTTCAACAACACGCTCGTTTACACGCACGGTTACGGCATCGTCGCCGCTTACGGTAACCAGCGAACCGCAGATGGGCAGCCGAAGTTCTTGCAGGCCGGTATCCCTTCGAGCGGAAAGCTTGGCGAGTACGAACCGAGGATCTACTTCGGTGAAGCCTCACCCGAGTACTCAATCGTTGGCGCACCAAAGGGTTCGACTCCAAAGGAGCTCGACTACCCGGGTGGCGAAGATGGCGCAGAGCAGACCTACACGACCTTTACAGGTAACGGTGGGCCGAAGCTCGACAACGTCTTCACGAGACTGGCTTACGCGATCAAGTTTGGTAGCGAGCAGCTCTTGCTGAGTGACTCGATCAATGACTCTTCGCAGATCCTCTACAACCGCAACCCTGCATCTCGTGTGGCTGCGGTAGCTCCTTACCTGACCCTCGATTCGGATCCGTACCCAGCAATCGTTGACGGGCGCGTCCAGTGGATTATCGATGGCTACACCACCTCGGATCGTTACCCGTACTCGCGTGCCGAGAACCTTGGCGGCGCTATCTCGGATTCACAGGGTCTTTTTGATGGCAGAGACATCAACTACATCCGCAACTCGGTGAAGGCGACTGTTGACGCCTACGACGGCAGCGTCAAGCTTTACGCCTGGGACACCGAAGACCCGATCCTGAAGACTTGGCAGAAGGTGTTCCCGAACACGATTCTTCCGGTCAGCGATATTTCGGCAGACCTGATGAGCCACGTTCGTTACCCTTCAGACCTCTTCAAGGTTCAGCGCGGAATCCTCGGTCAGTACCACGTGACCGATCCGGGTTCGTTCTACTCCCAGCAAGACGCCTGGATGACTCCGAACGACCCAACGGTCGCCAACGGTTCGTCATTCCAGCCGCCTTACTACATGACCATGCAGGCACCGGGTCAGAAGAAGCCGAGCTTCTCGCTCTACTCGACCTTCATTCCAAGATCGACTGGTGAATCGTCACGAAACGTCTTGACCGGTTACCTGATGGCCGACTCCGATGCGGGCGCTGCGGCTGGCACTAAGTCTGCCGGCTACGGCAAGCTGCGACTGCTTCAGCTACCGAGCGACACAATCGTGCCGGGCCCGGGTCAGGTCCAGAACTCGTTCAGCGTCGACCCAGAGGTTTCGCGACTGCTGAACCTTCTGAGTCAGGGCTCCACCAAGGTGCTCAACGGTAACCTACTGACCCTGCCGGTCGGTGGCGGTCTGCTATACGTTCAGCCGGTCTACATTCAGTCGACTGGTGAGACCTCGTTCCCGCTACTCAAGAAGGTGCTGGTTGCCTTCGGTGACAAGATCGCCTTCGAAGACACCCTCGATGGCGCTCTGACATCGCTCTTCGGCGGCTCAAGTGGCGGCGGCGGAACCGTGACCCCGCCAACTCCGGGCGACAGTGACGCCGCACTCGTGGCTGCGCTCAATTCGGCCAAGGCCGCAATGGCAGACAAGGCAGCGGCTCTAGCTATCGGCGACTGGGCAGCCTACGGCAAGGCTGAAGCCAAGCTGAAGGCGGCTATTGAGGCAGCTTTGGCGGCGTCTAGTAAGTAGCTTTATTTAGTGCTAAACTGTATCTACCGACGCGGGGTGGAGCAGTTCGGTAGCTCGCCGGGCTCATAACCCGGAGGTCGTAGGTTCAAATCCTGCCTCCGCAACCAATTGAAAAACCGGTCTCTCACGAGGCCGGTTTTTCGCTTAACTGTGGACAACTTTCGACGGCCCTCGACAGGCGACTTAGGTTGCTTGGATGCTAAAAGTTTTCGCCAGCTTGTGTCTCGCAGTTCTCTTCTGGGGTCACGCCGGGCCACCCGCTTACGCGATGAGCTGCGATAACCGTGGAGCCAAAGATCGGCTGCACTTCGGCTCAAATGTCAGTGGCGAAAAAGTAACAATCTGCGCTGAGTACTGGTGGCCGCCGATCGTCGGAAACCCGAAGCCGGCGCCTAAGCCGTTGGCTCCTAGCGTTCCGCAAAAGATCCAACCCAAGTTCTTCGTGGTCACCCCGCAAAAGCCCTACGCCTTCACATCAGGTCCACAGTCCATCGAGCTGGGGCAAGACATCACAGTTGCTACATCAGCAGCAAGCCACCTGCGCAAAAATGTTTTGCTTGGCCGTTTGGCGCTCGTTAGGTTCACCCCGATTCGCACCACCTGGAGTTTCGGCGATGGCCGAAAGAGTTACGCGACTCGCCCAACCCACAACTTTCGTTCGGCGGGTCTCTTTACTGTCCGAGCAGTGGTCAGCTACTCGGTCAAGTTTCGCTTCGTCGGCACGACAACTTGGTTGGTCGATCCGCGCGGGATCAACCTGCAAACCAATCCACTGGCCTTCCGAGTGAAGAAGCCCGATCCGAAACCTAAAGTCGGCCGTCCAGTTCTGGTGCTCTTCGATTGCCAAAACATTCAGCGGCTCGGCTGCTAATTCTCAGCGACCTTTCAGGATGAAAACTTAAACTAATCGAGTTACTCATTTCAGAGGATCGAAAGGTTTCAATTGTCAATCGATAACGAAAATCGTCAGTTCACGTTCGCTTACCAAGCCCCGGCTGCGCCAGCGCCCGCCAAGGCAGCGAAGCGAGTTTCGGTTGCCGTAGTCGCGGCCATCGTTTCGGGTGTGCTTGCGGGCGGTGTGTCTGCTGCGGCATTCTCGATGGTTGGCAAGAACTCGACTGTTGTGGTCAACAACGTTGAGTCGGTCAACTGGGTAACCGGTGTGGCAGCCAAGGCCTTGCCATCGGTTGTCACCGTCTCGGTCGGTTCAGGCACCTCGGGCGGCAGCGGAAGCGGCGTTGTCTTGACCGCTGACGGAATGATCCTCACGAACGCGCACGTTGTCTCGATCGACGGAAAAACCAGCGGGGTTTCCATCGAGGTTAAGTCCAGCGACGGCACTGTCTCAAAGGCAAAAATAGTTGGCGTCGACCCAACCAATGATTTGGCAGTAATCAAGGCGAGCGGTGTCTTCACTCCAATCGAGTTCGCGGATTCGTCAATGGTTAACGTCGGCGACAACGTGGTTGCCATTGGCGCACCGCTGGGTCTCGAAGAGTCGGTTACGACAGGAATCCTCTCGGCACTAAACCGAACGATTCAGCTGGCTTCGTCGGCCTCGCCCGACGGCGCGCTTCAACTATGGAATGGCAGCGGAGCTCCTCAGGTCAGTCTGCGAGTACTTCAGACCGACGCGGCAATCAACCCGGGCAACTCGGGTGGAGCGCTACTGAACTCGAAGGGTCAACTGATCGGCATCAACGTGGCCATTGCCACCGCCGGAAACACCGCTTCTAGCTCGCAATCCGGCAGCATCGGTGTCGGCTTCTCGATTCCTTCGAACATCGCTAAGCGAATCTCTGACGAACTGATCAAGTCGGGCAGCGCAAGTCACGGTCTGTTAGGCGCGCTGGTTAGCAACGCTGCGTCAAGCACCTCAGCAGCCGCCTTTTCGAACGGCGCAAAGATTGAAAAGGTCACTCCGGGCGGAGCCGCCGAAAAGGCTGGGCTCAAGGCTGGTGACGTTGTGATTGCCTTCAACGGCGAGAAGATTACTTCGGCTTCTGAGCTAACCGCAGCGGTGCGGCTCGAAAGGGCCAACTCGAACGCAACCATCACCGTGGTTCGCGCAGGCAAAGAGCTGACCATCAAGGTTCGTCTCGGAGACGCCGCTGACGCAAACTAGCCTTAACTCTGGCAGACTGAAACTATGTCAACGGCGCCTTCGGTTCAGTATTCAATTACCATGCGCCTCGAGGCGCCAGCAAAGCCAACTACGGTTAGTGAGCTGACCAGCGCGATCGAGGCTTCTGGTGGCATAGTCACCGCACTCGACGTGAATCACTCGGACTCAGACCGAGTTCGTGTCGACGTGACCTGCGCCACCCGAAACTCCGAGCACGCCGAAGACATCGTCGACCGACTGAAGAAAATCGACGGAGTCATAGTAGGCAAAGTCTCCGACCGCACGTTTCTTGCCCACCTCGGCGGAAAGCTAACCATTGAGTCAAAGCTGCCGATCCGAAACCGTGATGACCTCTCGCTCATCTACACACCCGGAGTCGCCCGCATTTGCGAGGCAATCGTCAAGGACCCGAGCGATGCTCGACGGCTCACCATCAAGCGAAACACCATTGCTGTCGTAACCGATGGCTCTGCGGTTTTGGGTCTAGGTAACATCGGGCCCCTCGCTGCACTGCCGGTGATGGAGGGTAAGGCTGCCCTGTTCAAGCGCTTCGCCGACATAGACGCGTTCCCTATCTGCCTGGACACCCAAGACACGGACGAGATCGTGCGAACCGTCAAGGCAATCGCGCCGGGTTTCGCGGGCATCAACCTCGAGGACATCTCGGCTCCGCGTTGCTTCGAGATCGAAGCGAGACTTCGCGAAGAACTAGACATCCCGGTCTTCCACGACGATCAGCACGGCACGGCGATTGTGGTTGTTGCCGCACTGCGAAACGCGCTGAAGGTTGTTGGCAAAGACATCGGCGAGGTCAAGCTCGTGATGTCTGGCGCGGGTGCTGCCGGAACCGCTGTTCTAAAGCTCCTATTCGCAGCCGGCGTGAAGCATGCCACTGTCACCGATCAGCGCGGTGTAATCGTCAAGGGGCGCGACGACATCGCCGCCGGCAGCACGCTCGAGTGGGTCTCGGAGCACACCAATCTTTCTAAGTTCTCTGGCACGCTCAAAGAGGCCGTGGTGGGGGCAGACGTGTTCATCGGCGTCTCGGCTGCAAACCTTCTTGACGAGCACGACATCGCAAAGATGGCTCCCGACTCAATTGTTTTTGCGCTGGCCAACCCGAACCCAGAAATCGAGCCGAGCCTTGCCGCAAAGCACGCCGCCGTGGTTGCCACCGGTCGTAGCGATTTCCCGAACCAGATCAACAACGTCCTAGCTTTCCCAGGGTTCTTCAGAGGCCTGCTCGATGCCGGGTCCAACGTCATCACCGAGAGCATGTTGCTCGCGGCTGCAACCGCACTAGCGGGTTGTGTTGAGGCATCTGAACTCAACGCGAGCTACATCGTGCCGAGCGTTTTCCACCCGGACGTAACCCACCACGTTGCCGAGGCTGTGCGTAAGGCAGCCAAGTGAGCGAGCAAACCGGCAGCCTACTCGAAGAGACGACCGTTGAATCGGTTGAACCGGGCGATCACGAGCGCTACTCCCACTACGTCCGCAAAGAGAAAATCGTCGAGTCCGCCGTTATGGGAAGCCCAGTAGTCGCCCTCTGCGGCAAGGTTTGGGTGCCCAACCGCGACCCGCAGAAGTTTCCGGTCTGCCCCGAGTGCCAAGAGATTTACGACGGCCTCCGCGAACCCCAAGACGGCAAAGAATAAACTGACTTCGTGAACGACGCGCCAATTGGCATTTTTGACTCCGGGGTAGGTGGCCTCACGGTCGCACGCGCAATCATCGACCAGCTGCCCAACGAGAGCATCATATACGTCGGCGACACCGCAAACAGCCCCTACGGCCCAAAGTCCATCCAGGAGGTCCGTGAGCTCGCTCTCGCCGTGATGGATCGTCTGGTTGACGAAGGTGTGAAGTTGCTAGTCATCGCCTGCAACTCCGCTTCGGCGGCGGTCTTGCGTGACGCCAGAGAGCGTTACACAGCCGGACGCGGAATCCCGGTGGTCGAGGTTATTCAGCCGGCAGTTCGACGCGCAGTAGCCGCGAGTCGAAACCACAAAATTGGCGTTATCGGCACAAACGCGACCATCACATCACGTGCCTACGACGACGCGTTTGCCGCGGCTGTCCAGGTGCAGGTTGAATCTGCTGCCTGCCCAAGGTTTGTCGAATTCGTTGAACGCGGCATAACCTCTGGCCCTGAGCTACTAAAGGCCGCCGAGGAGTATCTGGCCCCGATTAAGGCGGCCGGCGTGGACACACTCGTTCTCGGTTGCACTCACTACCCGCTGCTCACCGGCGCGATCTCCTACGTGATGGGCGAAGACGTCACGCTGGTTTCAAGTGCCGAAGAAACCGCGAAAGACACCTACCGAACGCTGGTCGCCCACGGCCTGCTTCGCGAATCCACCGAAAAACCCACCTACCGGTTCCAAGCCACCGGTGAAACAGCTTCGTTCGGGCGACTTGCCCGTCGTTTTCTCGGCCCCGAGGTCAACTCGGTCGAGAGCCTCTAAACCCAAGGAGAATCATGAGCCGTGTCGACGGACGCACCGCAGACCAACTACGCACCGTAACAATCGAACGCGGCTGGTCGGAGCACGCCGAGGGCAGTGCGCTGATTTCTTTCGGTTCCACCAAGGTGCTCTGCACCGCTTCGTTCACCTCAGGCGTGCCGCGCTGGAAGGTCGGCTCGGGGGAGGGCTGGGTAACCGCCGAGTACTCGATGCTTCCGCGCGCCACCCACTCGCGCAGTGACCGAGAGTCTGTCAAGGGCAAGCAGGGCGGTCGCACTCACGAAATTTCACGACTGATTGGTCGCAGCCTTCGCGCCATCGTCGATGTCCGTGGTCTTGGTGAAAACACCATCGTTATCGACTGCGACGTTTTGCAGGCTGACGGCGGAACCCGCACCGCCGCGATCACAGGCGCGTATGTAGCGCTCGCCGACGCAATCGCCTGGGGCAAGGCACAGGGCTTCATTCCGCAGCGCTCACAGCCGCTCAAAGACAGCGTTTCGGCAATCTCGGTGGGCATCATCGATGGTGTCCCGTTCTTGGATCTCGCCTACACCGAGGACGTCCGAGCGGAGACCGACATGAACGTCGTAGTCACTGGTTCGGGTCATTTCGTCGAAGTACAGGGCACCGCAGAGGGCGTTCCATTTGACCGTGACGAACTGAACGCACTGCTCGACCTAGCACTCAAGGGCAACGCCGACCTCAAAGCGATTCAAGCGGCCGCTCTCGCATGAAAGTTGTCTTAGCGACTCACAATCAGGGCAAAGTCGAAGAACTGCGGGCTATTTTGCAGGCTCAGGTGCCGGGCCTAGAACTGGTCGGCTACGACGGGCCGAGCCCGGTTGAAGACGGGCTAAGTTTTCTCGAAAACGCGATGATCAAAGCCAAGGCGGCATACGAGCACACCGGTTTGCCCAGCATCGCCGATGATTCGGGTGTCGCGGTAGAGGTCCTGGGAGGGTCGCCCGGAATCTTCACCGCACTGTGGTCGGGAACCCGTGACAACGCCGCTAACCGCCAGCTGCTTTTGGCGCAGCTCGCCGACATCGCGCCGGAGCACCGGGCGGCGGCTTTCATTTGCACCCTGGCGTTGGTTGGGCCGAACGGCGAAGCCTCGTTCACGGGTATTTGGAGTGGCAAGATTGCCACCGAAGAACGCGGCACCAACGGTCACGGTTACGACTCGGTGTTTATTCCTGAGGGCTTTGAACTTACGGCTGCCGAGCTTGAGCCGGAGCTCAAGAACGCCTACAGCCATCGCTCGCAGGCAATAGCGCAGTTATCCGCGTTTCTTGTTGCGCAGGGCCTTGAGAATCTCTAGCCCAATCGGGATAAACGAGATTGCAATAAAGCTGAGCGTCACAAGTTCGACGTGCTCGGTGACAAACGGGACATTGCCGAGAAAGTAACCGAGTAGCGTCACACCCGTTCCCCAGAGAATCACACCGATCACGTTGTAGGTGGTGAACTTTCGCCACGAGAGCTTGCCAACCCCTGCCGCGACAGGAATGAACGTTCTCATAATTGGGACGAAGTGAGCGAGAATTACCGCTTTCGAGCCATATTTCTCGAAAAACGTGTGCGCTCGGGCAACATTTTTGGCGTTGAAGAACTTTGATTTGGGGCGATTGAAAACTGCCGGACCCACTCGTCGTCCGATCCAGTAGCCGGTCTGGTCGCCGGCGAATCCGGACAGTGAAATCAGCAAACAGGCCAACCAAATCGGAACGTCTTGCCAGATGGTGGCAAGGTTCAAGCCCACCAAGAACAGCATTGAATCGCCAGGCAGGAAGAAGCCGACAAGGAGCCCGGTCTCGGCAAAGACAATCAAGCAGACGACGAGGAGACCCAGGGGGCCGATGGTTTCTAGAAACGATAAATCAATCACGCGCCCCTAGCAGGATTCGAACCTGCGCTTTCGCCTCCGGAGGGCGACACTCTATCCCCTGAGCTATAGGGGCCTAGGGTTAACCCCAAGGTTACAGGAGGTTCTTTTGCTCAGACTTGAAGACAAGTGGATTTGGGATTCATGGTTCGTGTTCGACGGCGAGCGCTATCACGCGTTCTATCTGAGCGCTTCGAGGGCCCTCGGCGACCCGATTCGCAGACACCGTCACCCGATAGTCGGTCACGCAATTTCGGACGACCTCACCAACTGGACTGTTGTCCGGGACGCGCTGATTGTGAGCGATTCACCGGCCTTCGACTCCTGGACCACCTGGACGGGTTCGGTCGTGAAGGGTGACGATGGTCGCTGGTGGATGTTCTACACCGGCACGAGTCGTGAAGATGGTGGCGATGTCCAAAGCGTTGGAGCTGCGGTGTCAGACGATCTGATGGTTTGGGAAAAACTCGGCAGTGAGGCAATGGTTCGCGCCGATGGCCGCTGGTACGAGAAGCTCGACAAAGCGGTTTGGCCCGACGAAGCATGGCGGGATCCCTGGGTTTTCAAGCGTGAAGACACATGGCACATGCTGGTGACCGCTCGGTCAAACGAAGGAGATCCGAAGACCAGGGGAGTGCTTGGGCACGCCACTTCGAAAGATCTGCTCAACTGGGAAGTTCAGCCGCCTCTTTCAAAGCCTGGTCAAGGCTTTGGTCAACTGGAGGTTTTTCAATACGAAGTTGTCGACGGAGTGCCGATTCTGCTCTTCTGCTGCGGTTGGCGTGAACTAAGCGCCGAGCGACAGGCCTCGATGGGCAAGCTAGACGCCTCCTACTCGATCGTCGTCGATGCCGCTCTCGAAGACGTTGACTTCTCTGCAGCCAAGCCGTTTCTCGACAACCCGGTTTACGCGGCACGCTTGGTTCAAGAGCGCTCAGGCGCATGGGTTTTGATCGGTTTTGTAAACGAGGTTGACGGGGAGTTCGTCGGGGTGCTCAGCGACCCCATCCCGGTAACCGCTTCGGCAGAGTTTGGCTTGGTTTCGCGCTAACCTAGGAAGACTGCAAGCGTTTTCAAATCGTTATCAAAATCACCATCATCAACCCTCGCACTTGGCTAGTGTTTGAGTTGCGCGCTCATTGCAATTGCTTGGGCGTCCCACGAAAGGACAAAAATGAAGGCAACGCGTTTTCTTGCTGTAGCTGCTACCGCAGCTGTGGCAGCGCTTTCTCTAACCGGTTGTGCACCATCTGCACCTGCCGGTGACGGAAAGGTAACCATCTTCGGCGGATACGGCGAGGCTCAGGCTGCAGCATTCCAGGCCGAGCTAACCGAGTTCGGTGACGCAAACGGCATCGAGATCACCTTCTCGTCGCTAGCTAGCTTCGACCAGGACATCGCGCTAAAGATCAAGTCGGGCGACACCCCAGACATCGCTCTTTGGCCACAGCCAGGTGGCTTGAAGGACGCTTCGGCGAACCTAATCCCACTAGGCGACATCATCGACCTAGCTCCAATTCAGGAGACCCTAATCCCAGGTTGGGACACCCTAGCTGTTGTTGACGAGGCCGTTTACGGTCTTCCAGTTTCGGCAAACATGAAGACCCTAGTCTTCTACAACCCTTCAGCTTTTGCTGCTGCCGGTTACTCAGTACCTACCTCTGACACAGAGCTCAAGGCTCTTGAAGAGCAGATCAAGGCAGATGGCTCAGGCTACCCATGGTGTGCAGGTATCGAGTCTGGTGACGCAACCGGTTGGGCAATCACCGACTGGCTAGAGCAGTACGTCCTAGACCTTAACGGTGTAGACGTCTACAACAAGTGGATCGCCGGCGAAGTTGACTTCGCATCTCCAGAGATCACCGCAGCAGCAGACGCCGTATCGGCTCGTCTACTTGCTGAGGGCCAGGTCAACGGTGGCGGCGCTTCGATGGCTACCGACAACTTCGGCAACACCGCACCTCTATTCGAGACCGGTGGCAAGGCCAAGGGTCAGTGCTTCATGCTCCGTCAGGGCTCGTTCATCACCGACTTCTTCCCAGAGGCCATCAAGGCTCAGGTTGCAGCTGGTGACTACACCAACGCAGACGTATTCCCTCTACCAGCACCTGAAGGTGCTCAAGAAGGTGTAATCGGTGGTGGTGACCTAGCAGCAGCGTTCACAAACGATGCTGACGTCAAGAAGGTTCTAGAGTTCATTCTCTCGGACAAGGTTGGTAAGCAGATGGCCGCCGCTGGTGGTTACATCTCTCCACACAAGACCTTCGACACCTCTCTGTACCCAACCGAGCTAGCAGTCAAGATCGGTTCAGCTATGGCTGCCGCTCAGGTCTTCGGCTTCGATGGCTCTGACCAGATGTCTAAGGTTGTTAACAGCGAGTTCTGGAAGGCCGGAACTGACTGGGTAGCTGGTAAGGCTACTTGGGAAGAGGCTGCCGCTCGTATCGACGCTCAGTACTAAGTCGATATAGTTTCAAAGGGGGTGCTGGCGGAGTGAAAACTCCGCCAGCACTTTCTCAACAAAGCAACAAGCCAGGCGTCCAGCCTGAAGAATCGTAAGGGTAACTAAATGTCAGTGCTAGAGAACGTCGCGTTCGGAATTCTCTCTGTATTGATCGGTGTAGCGGTTAGTTACTTTGTTTACTTCCTGCTCGATAGAGCAGTCTCGCTACTGCCGAAAAAACTTCAAGAAAAGATCCGCTTCCTGGCCTTCGTTCTGCCAGCGTTCACCCTAATCGCGGTGATTCTTCTTTACCCTCTAGTTGCCACCATCGGCCTATCGCTCTTCGACAAGGCAAGCCGCAAATTTATTGGCCTCGACAACTACATTGAAATCTTCACCTCGCAGGAGTTCTTCGGAATCCTGCTCAACAACTTCCTGTGGATCGCTTTCGTTCCGGCCGTGACCGTAGGCATCGGTCTGTTATTCGCGACCCTAACCAACCGAATGGGTCCTGGTCGCGAGCGCATCTTCAAGTCTCTGGTGTTTATGCCAATGGCAATCAGCTTCATCAGCGCGGCAACTATCTGGAAGCTTTTCTACGAGTCCGTGCCCCCTGGTCGTCCAGAGATTGGCCTTGTGAATGCAGTCCGGTCGGGGCTTGGTGGCTCAACATCAGACCTAATGTCGAACGACACTTTCCGACTGAACTCGTTCCTGCTGATGATTATTGTGGTCTGGCTTCAGGCCGGTTTCTCGATGGTCTTGCTATCTTCGGCCATCAAGGGTGTTCCAGAAGAAACCGTTGAGGCAGCCAGGATTGACGGTGCGTCAACTTCGCAGGTCTTCTTCAAGATCATCATGCCCCAGATCCGCGGCACGATTATGGCTGTTTTTGTGACGGTTTTGATTCTGGTCATGAAGATCTTCGACGTGATTTTGGCTATGACTCGCGGTGACCACAACACCAGTGTTTTGGCCATGGAGTTCTACGACCAGTTCGTGATCAACGACGACTCGGGTGTTTCCTCGGCCGTCGTAACCGTGCTTCTCGTCTTGATCGCACCGCTGATGTGGCTTCAAATTCGAACCGTTAGGCGCCAGGAGGAACTCCGATGAAGAAACTCCTTGCCAAGCTCTCAAAGGCCAAAGTCGGCACAACGCTATTCCTTACACTTCTTGTCACAATCTGGTCGATACCAACCCTTGGTTTGATCATCACTTCTCTCCGAAGTAAAGACGAAGTGGCTAACAGCGGTTGGTGGACAGCAATCTTTAACCCGCTTGGTCAGAACTGGTCGCTGGACGCCTACGCCCACGTGCTGGCCGGCATCTCCAATAAGGGCGGAATGCTCGACGCGATGGTCAACACTCTGGTCATAACGATTCCGGCCACAATCCTGCCAATTCTGATTGCCGCTAACGCCGCTTACGCTTTCACGTTCTTGAACTTCAAGGGTAAAGAAATCTACTTCTCGCTTCTCGTCGGCTTGATGGTTATTCCTCTTCAAGCCGCTCTTGTGCCGCTGTTGAACTTGATGCGCACCCTGAAGCAGGACTACGGCATCCGCCTCACCGGCGACTACCCGGCAGCCTGGCTGGTGCACACGGCTTTTGCGCTACCGCTGGCGATTTACATTTTCAGAAACTACATGCTCACCCTTCCCATGGCACTGGTTGAGGCGGCTCGCGTTGACGGAGCAAGCTACTACCAAATCTTCTGGCGATTGATCATGCCGATGTCGCTTCCTGCTCTGGCTTCGTTCGCCATCTTCCAGTTCCTCTGGGTCTGGAACGACTACCTGATCGCCTTCGTCTTTGTCGGGGAACAGAAACCGGTAATGACTTACAAGATCAACCTGCTGCTCGGTCAATATGGTGACGGTTGGTTGAACGTGACCGCCGCATCCTTCTTGAGCCTGATAGTGCCTCTGATCGTGTTCTTCAGCCTTCAGCGTTTCTTCGTTCGCGGGCTTACCGCTGGTTCGGTCAAGTAGTCACAGATTGAGTGCTGGCGGGTAGAATTACAAGAACCGCCAATAACCAGCCGATTAGGGCATCGATTGACTCCTGCAGACCTTTCAGCCGCGATAGCGCGCGTTCTTCATGAACTCGTTGCTAGTGGCTCTTTTGCGCAGTTCGAGTTTGAAGCCGTTGTGGTCGAGCGACCAAAGAGCCGTGACCACGGCGACTGGGCGACCAACGTGGCAATGCAGTACGGCGCTAAGGCCGGGCTCAAGCCTCGCGAATTTGCCGACATCCTTGCCCCAGCTCTTGCTTCTCTCGATGGAATCGAAAAAGTAGCTGTTGCCGGCCCGGGTTTCATCAATATCACCCTTTCGGCCGGTGCCGCGGGCGCCTTGGCAAAACAGATCGTCGAGGCTGGCAAAGACTTTGGTTTGGGTGACGCGCTAAGCGGTCTCAAAATGAACCTCGAATTCGTTTCGGCTAACCCAACCGGTCCAATTCACATCGGCGGCACCCGTTGGGCTGCGGTCGGCGATTCACTCGCTCGCGTGTTGCAGGCTCAAGGCGCTGAGGTAACTCGCGAGTATTACTTCAACGACCACGGTGCACAAATCGACCGCTTTGCGCGTTCACTCCTAGCAGCCGCTCGAAAAGAGGAAGCGCCAGAAGACGGCTACTCGGGCGCTTACATCACCCAGATAGCCGAACAGGTTTTGGCGGGCACTGCCCTGGACATCCTCGCGATGCCGGAAGCAGACGCTCAAGAGGCCTTCAGGGCAGCGGGCGTCGAACTTATGTTTGGTGAGATCCGAACCTCGCTTCACGACTTCGGCGTGGACTTCGATGTTTTCTTCCACGAAAACTCGCTCTACGAGTCCGGCGCTGTTCAGCGAGCAATCGATCGCCTTCGTGAACTCGGTCACATTTTCGAGGACGATGGCGCAACCTGGCTTCGCTCAACAACCTTTGGCGACGACCGCGACCGAGTGATTATCAAGTCGGACGGCGAGACGGCATACATTGCTGGAGACCTCGCCTACTACCTAGACAAGCGCTCGAGAGGCTTCGACCGTTGCATCTACATGCTCGGAGCCGACCACCACGGTTACGTCAACCGAATGATGGCAATGTGCGCTGCCTTCGGTGATGAGCCCGGTTTGAATCTCGAAATCATGATCGGCCAGTTGGTGAACCTCGTTCGTGACGGTGAGCCGGTTCGCATGTCCAAGCGCGCGGGAACCGTTGTCACCATGGAAGACCTTGTCGAAATCGTTGGGGTTGACGCAGCTCGCTACGCGCTAGTTCGCTCGTCAATCAACTCGATGCTCGACATTGACCTTGCCTTGCTCGAGAAGAAAACCAACGACAACCCGGTCTTCTACGTTCAGTATGCTCACGCCCGCACGAAGCAGGTCGGCGTTAACGCGTCAACCCTTGGAGTTGACACCAGTGAATTCGTGCCAGAACTCCTAAGTCACGCGAGCGAAGAAGAGCTCCTAGCGAAACTGAGCGAATACCCTCGAGTCACCGCGCACGCCGCCGAATTCAAAGAGCCACACCGAGTGGCTCGCTACCTCGAAGAAGTTGCTGGTGCATACCACCGCTGGTACGACAACTGCAGAGTTACCCCGCTCTCAGGTGGCGAAGTCGAATCGATCCACCGCACCCGTCTTTGGCTAAATGAAGCCGCGGGTGTGGTTTTGCGCAACGGGCTAGGCCTACTGGGCGTTTCGGCCCCGGAACGGATGTGACGATGTCAAACAAACTCTCACCAGCCTGGCTGAAAAAACCCCAGGACCTAAACGACCTGCCCTCGACTATTTGGCCCGGCAGCGCGGCCCGCTCGACAAGCGGTGAGCTAGAAATTGGGGGAGTCCCGGTTAGCGAGCTCACCTCGCAGTTCGGCACTCCGCTCTACGTCATCGACGAAGACGAGTTTCGCGCACGGGCACGCAGCGTTCAAAGTGCATTTGTTGACGCAGCGGCAGCAATCGGCACAACCGCAAAGATTTACTACGCGGGCAAGGTCTTCTTGGCAGGCGCTGCTATTCGCTGGGTCGACGAGCTCGGTCTGAACGTTGATGTATCTTCGGCAGGTGAACTCGCGCTGGCTCTCGCGTCGGGCATCGACCCCAAGCGCATCGGTTTGCACGGCAACAACAAATCGCTCAGCGAAATCGGCCGCGCGGTTTCGGCCGGAGTTGGCGCGATTGTCGTTGATAGCGAAATCGAGATCGAACGCATTGCCGCTGCTGCCGGCGCGCAGGAGAAGCTTCAACCAGTTCGCCTGAGGGTGAACACCGGTGTGCACGCTCACACCCACGAGTTCTTGGCAACCGCTAGAGAAGACCAGAAGTTCGGCATCGCGATGACTGACGTGCCCGCTCTTGTTGAGAAGATTCGCGAGAGCAGCAACCTCGAGTTTCTCGGTCTGCACTCGCACATTGGTTCGCAGATTTTCGCCCCAGAAGGTTTCGTTGAGGCTGCCAAGCGCCTCATCAAGTTGCACGCCGAACTCCTGAAGACAGGGCCGGTTCCAGAGTTGAACCTCGGTGGAGGTTTCGGCATCAACTACACGGCTGCCGACGATGCCCCAGCAATCGAAGAATTTGCCCGTCAAATCACAGCTGCCGTTGCAGCCGCCTGCACCGAACACGGAATCCCGGTGCCAAAGCTTGCCTATGAACCGGGTCGAGCAATCGCGGGCCCGGCAGGCGTGACGCTCTACACGATCGGCACAATCAAGGACGTCAACATCGACGGGTCGATACGCAAGTACGTGAGCATCGATGGCGGCATGAGTGACAACCTGCGCACTGCGCTGTATCAGGCGGCTTACACGGTTCGCCTAGCGTCTCGAGCATCCAGTTCAGAGCCTGCGCTGGTCAGAGTTGTTGGGCGCCACTGCGAGAGCGGCGACATTGTGGTTCGCGACGACTTTTTACCGAGCGATGTTTCAAATGGCGACACTCTTGCCGTCGCAGCCACCGGGGCTTACTGCTTTTCGCTGTCAAGCAACTACAACTATCTGACCCGACCGCCTGTTGTGGCGGTACGCTCGGGTAAGGCACGATTGATAGTGCGCGGTGAAACCGAAGCGGACCTTTTCGACAGAGACGTCGAGCTACACGACAAATTTGCAAACAAGGACTCATAGTGATCGAATACCGACCTCTACGAATCGCCCTCCTCGGGGCAGGTTCGGTTGGCGCTCAGGTCGCCCGCCTGCTGCTCGAGAACAAAGAAGAACTTGCCGCTCGCGTTGGTGCCGAACTCGAACTCGTGGGTATCGCCGTCCGTGACCTGAAGTCAAAGCGCGCCGCCGGTGTGCCAGAGGAACTGCTAACCACCGACGCCGAAACCCTCATTTTGGGTGCCGACATTGTCATCGAGGTAATGGGTGGCCTAGAGCCCGCTCGCACATACATACTCCAGGCTCTGAACTCCGGCTCGGACGTAATCACGGCAAATAAATTCTTGCTGGCCACCCACGGAACAGAACTTTTCGATGCCGCCGAACAGGTTGGCGCACAGCTCTACTTCGAGGCTGCGGTTGCTGCAGCGATTCCGATCATTCGTCCGCTACGCGAGTCCCTGGCTGGCGACAAAGTAACCCGCATCATGGGTATCGTCAACGGCTCGACAAACTACATCCTCGATCGCATGGACACCGCGGGTCTCTCACTCGAGGACGCGATGGTTGAGGCCACCGAACTCGGCTACCTCGAAGCAGACCCAAGTCTGGATGTCGAAGGTTACGACGCCGCTCAGAAGATTGCGATTCTGGCTTCGCTCGCGTTCCACACCGAGGTTCCGCTCGAGAAGGTTTACCGCGAAGGAATCACCAAGATCACGCGAGAGCAAATGACCGCGGCCCGCGAAAACGGTTACGTGATCAAGCTGCTAGCAATCTGCGAACGTCTCGACGAGGGAGTTTCGGCCCGCGTTTACCCAGCCCTGATTCCTCGCGAGCACCCGCTAGCCGCCGTCCGTGGCGCATTCAACGCGGTGTTCGTAGAGGCAGAGGCCGCTGGCGCACTGATGTTCTATGGTTCGGGAGCCGGCGGCACCCAAACCGCTTCGGCCGTTTTGGGCGACCTCGTGTCAGCCGCAAAGCGCCACGTAGCCGGCGGGCCTGGGCTCGCCGACTCGGTGCATGCCGAACTCGATGTTTTACCAATCGATCGCGTGCTAACTCGCTACCAGATAACTCTCGAGGCTAAAGACCAGCCTGGTGTGCTCGCAGCGATTGCAGCCACTTTTGCCGAACACGGTGTTTCGGTCGAAACTGTTGAGCAATCAATCAACCCACGCAAGACCGCCACTTTGATGGTCGGCACCCACGAAGCTGCTGAGTCCTCGCTTCAAGCAGTAGTAATCGCTCTCGCCGCCAGTGACGCTGTCGAGTCCATCACCTCAGTTATTCGAGTGGAAGGCATCTAATGGCTCACCAGTGGCGCGGAGTTATCCGCGAATACATCGATCGTCTCGACATCGACGCGTCTTGCCCAATCATCACTCTTGGCGAAGGCGGAACCCCACTCGTCGAAGCCCCTGCTCTCGCCAAGCTAGTTGGCGCAGCTGAGGTTTACCTCAAGGTCGAAGGTATGAACCCAACCGGTTCGTTCAAAGACCGCGGTATGACGATGGCGGTTTCGAAGGCCGTCGGTCACGGCGCTAAGGCAGTTATCTGTGCCTCAACCGGAAACACCTCCGCTTCGGCCGCCGCCTACGCCGCCGCCGCCGGCATCCAGTCGGTCGTCCTCGTTCCCGAGGGCAAGATCGCTCTTGGAAAGCTCTCGCAGGCCGTCGCGCACAAGGCGCAGATCCTGCAGGTTCAGGGCAACTTTGACGACTGCCTCGACCTAGCACGCGACCTTTCAGAGAACTACCCGGTTCACCTGGTCAACTCGGTGAACCCAGACCGCATCGAAGGCCAGAAGACCGGTGCATTCGAAGTTGTTGAGCGCCTCGACCGAGCCCCAGACATTCACGTCTTGCCGGTTGGCAACGCCGGAAACTACTCCGCTTACTTCAAGGGCTACCTTGAGGAGTTCAACCTCGGCGTAATCAAGAAGGTTCCGCAGATGTGGGGCTTCCAGGCCGACGGTTCGGCACCTTTCGTTTACGGCACCCCGGTTCGAAACCCCGAGACCATCGCAACCGCGATTCGCATCGGCAACCCAGCTTCTTACGACCTAGCGCTAAGCGCACGCGAATGCTCCGAGGGAATGTTTGGTTCGGTCACCGACGCCGAGATCCTCTGGATGCACCGCTTCCTCTCGCAAGAGGTCGGCGTATTCGTGGAGCCTTCATCGGCGACTGGCGCTGCCGGTCTGCTAAAGCAGGCTCGTGCGGGCAAGGTCCCTGCCGGTTCGGTAATCGTGGTGACCGTAACTGGTCACGGACTTAAGGACGCACTCTGGGCCCTCAAGGACGAAAACGGCGAAGAGATTCAGCCGCAGTCTGTCTCGAACCGCGCCGAAGAAGTAGCCGAAAGACTTGGTCTAGCCTGATGTCGCTAGTTGGGCGTCGAGTTACCGTCAAGGTTCCTGCCACCTCGGCAAACCTTGGTCCGGGTTTCGACACGCTCGGTATGGCTCTGTCGTTCTATGACGAACTTCAGGTTGAAGCAGTGGCAGGCAACGAGATTCACGTTGAGGTTCACGGCGAAGGTGCGGGCGAGGTACCGACCGATGGCAGCAACCTTGTAGCCAAAACAATCAAGTACGTTTTCGACCGCTACAAGCAGACCCTGCCTGGCCTCAAACTTGTCGCCCACAACGTAATCCCTCACGGTCGCGGCATGGGATCTTCTGGCGCGGCAGTGGTCTCGGGAATCATGGCTGCCAAGGGCCTCCTCGAGGGGATCGTAGAGATTTCTTCGAAAGACCTTCTAGACATGGCTACCGAACTTGAAGGTCACCCAGACAACGTGGCTCCCGCTCTCTTCGGTGGCCTCACAATCGCTTGGGAAGACGAGTTCGGCCCGCATCACAAGAAGCTTTTCGTTCACCGCGGAGTTTCACCACTCGAGCTCGTGCCGGCTAACAAAATGTCAACGGCGCTCGCCCGCTCGCTTCAGCCTGAGTCGGTTCCGCACGACGACGCCGTCTTCAACGTGTCGCGTTCTGCGCTTCTGATCGCTGCCCTCACTCAGAGCCCCGAGCTCTTGATGGCTGCCACCGAAGACAAGCTGCACCAGGAGTACCGAGCCGAAGCCATGCCCGAAACCAACGCTCTGATTCAGTTGATGCGTTCGCACGGGCACGCCGCTGTCGTTTCGGGCGCCGGACCATCGGTGCTCGTCCTGGCCAGCGACCCCGCCGAAAGGCTCGAAGCCGCAAAACTTGCTGCCGAAAAGTATCCACAGTGGCAGGCGTTGCTTTTGGCAGTCGACTTCAAAGGTGCTACTGTTATCACGCAGCACAAATAAGTCGCATAAGCGCTTGTGTAGCCACTCGCAGATCTAAAGCGAGAGCAGAGTGACCACCTCAAAAAGATTTAGTGGTCACGCATAATCTCCAGAAAGAGAAATAACAAAACATGGATGAAATCCAAGAAGCTACGCCGGCAAAACGCCGTCGCGTAACCGCAGAAGCAAAACCTGCAACCGAAGCAACCAGCACCGACAGCGCAACCAGCGAAGCTCCAAAGCGTCGCACTCGCAGCACTAAGCCAGCGACCGATGGCGCCGAGGCCCCACAGGCCGACAAGGCTCCAGCTGAGAAGTCTGAGAATTCAGAGCAGCGCGAAGACCGCCCTCAGCGCGAACGTTCGGAGCGCCCAGAGCGCGATGACGAGCGTTCGGGTGGCAACAACCGTAACCGCAACCGTAACCGCAACCGTAGCCGCGGCGACCGTGACCGCAACCGCAGTGGCGGCGGAAACTACCGTGACCGCGACCGTGACCGCGACCGCGAAGAGGCCGAGCCAGAGATCTCTCCAGACGACGTCCTAGTACCTGTAGCGGGTATCCTCGATGTCCTCGACAACTACGCGTTCGTTCGCACCTCGGGTTACCTACCTGGCCCGAACGACGTCTACGTTTCACTCGGACAGGTCAAGAAGTACGGCCTGCGCAAGGGTGACGCAGTTGTTGGCGCAATCCGTCAGCCAAAAGAGGGCGAGGGCCAGGGTCGCCAGAAGTTCAACGCGGTAGTCCGCATTGACTCAATCAATGGCCAGACCATCGAGCAGGCTCAGGCCCGCGTCGAGTTCGGCAAGCTAACTCCTCTTTACCCGCAGACCCGTCTGCGCCTCGAGACCGAGCAGAACAAGCTCTCGACACGAATTATCGACCTGGTTTCGCCAA
>JBILRS010000100.1:0-3450 GCA_044372535.1 Rhodoluna sp. | reverse complement strand
CGCATCGACGTCGCCCACGGCATGAAGAAGCGCAAGGGTCTGCCTGACACCAAGAAGGCATCGACCGAAATGGGTGGCGCTAAAGCTGAAGACCAGATGACCATCGAAGAACTTGAAGAGCAGAACCCCTTCTGGGGCCAGCCAGAGGTTCACGAAATCAACAAGCGCTGGCGCAAGATCCTCGACGAGTACGACGACCGCGTCATGTGTGGCGAGGCATGGATCATGCCACTCAACCGCATGGCTTCGTGGGTTGGCCCAGGCGAGTACCACCAGACCTTCAACTTCGGCTACATGTTTGCCGACTGGAAGAAGGAAGCCCAGCGCAAGAGCATCAACGAATCTCTCGAAGCGTTCGGCAAGGTGGGAGCCCCGAGCACCTGGGTGTTCTCCAACCACGACGTGATTCGTCACGTATCGCGCTTCGGCATGGCAAACGGTGTTCCTCAGGGTGACGGCATTGGGCCGAATAGCGAGCAGCCAGACGAGGCTGTTGGCCTTCGCAAGGGCCGCGCCGCAACCGCATTCATGCTCGGGCTCCCCGGTGGCGCCTACCTTTACCAAGGCGAAGAACTCGGACTCCCGGAGCACACCACCCTAGAAGGTAAGTACCGCGAAGACCCGACCTGGTTCAGAACCAACGGCGAGCGCGTTGGCCGTGACGGCTGCCGCGTGCCACTGCCTTGGGAGTCTGGCTCGAACGAGTCAAACGGCTTCTCGACTAAGACCGGCAACGGTTGGCTGCCTCAGCCAGAGAGCTACAAGCGCTACGCGCGCGACCTGCAGGTTGGCCAGCCAGGCTCGACTCTCGAGCTCTACAAGTCGCTCCTGAAGATCCGCAAGGCTCACGACCTTGGCGCTGGCAACTTTGCCTGGGCTCCCGAGTTCGAAAACGAGAACTCACTCGCCTACGTGAACAAGGGCATCCTGGTTCTTGCGAACTTCGACGGTCACCCAATCACCTTGCCTGCGGGCGAGATTCTGGTCACCACCCAGCACGACCTCCGAGTCGAGGGTGAACTAGAGCACGACCAGACCGTCTGGATCAAACTCTCTTAATGGACCTGGCTTCGGGCGCCCACCACTCACCCTTCATCTCAAGTGAGTGGTGGCGCTCGGCCATCATCTACCAGATCTACCCTCGCTCGTTTGCTGACGGCGACGGCGACGGCATGGGCGACCTGCCCGGCATCACCTCAAGACTCGGTTCGCTAGCCTCACTCGGCATCGACGCGATCTGGCTCTCGCCCTTCATGCGGTCTCCGCAAAAAGACGCCGGCTACGACGTCTCCGACTACACCGACGTCGACCCACTGTTTGGCACACTCGCCGACTTCGACGCCATGGTGACCAGGTCACACGAGTTGGGTATGCGCGTCCTAGTTGACCTCGTACCCAACCACACCTCAGACCAACACCGCTGGTTTCAGGCGGCCCTAGCCGCTGCAAAGGGTTCACCCGAGCGCGAGTTTTACCACTTCAAAGAGGGCCGCGGTGAAAACGGCGAACTGCCCCCGAACAACTGGTTGTCGATGTTCGGCGGCCCGGCCTGGGCCCGCATCGAAGACGGCCAGTGGTACTGCCACCTATTCGATTCCAGCCAGCCAGACCTGAACTGGGAGAACCCTGCCGTCCAGTTGGCGTTTGAAGAGATCCTGCGCTTTTGGCTTGACCGAGGTGTCGATGGGTTCCGCGTTGACCAGCCGCACGCAATGGGCAAGGCAGAGGGGCTGCCAGATCACCCCGACGTCGAGCGCGCCGGAGCCGGGTTCATCGAGGGCGAAGCAAGCCCGCCGATGTGGTTTCAAGAATCCGTTCACCCAATCTTCAGGCGTTGGCGAGCCATCTTGGACTCCTACCCAGGCGAGCGCGCAATGTGCGGCGAGGCCTATGTGCTGCCGCTAAGCTTCATGGCGCTCTGGGTGCGCAACGACGAGTTTCATCAGACCTTCAACTTCCGGTTTCTCGACAGCGAGTGGAAGCCCGAAATCCTCTTCAACTCGATCAACGAATCGTTCAAGGCGTTCGACGAGGTTGGCGCACCGAGCACCTGGGTGCTCTCGAACCACGACATCATTCGTCACGCGACCCGAATGGGCGGCGTTGTTGGCCGCCCAACCGCCTCAGACGGCATCGGACCAAACGACCCGCAGCCAGATCGAGAGCTCGGACTTCGACGAGCGCGAGGTGCGACCCTCTTCACCCTCGGGCTTCCGGGTTCGACCTATCTATACCAAGGCGAAGAGCTCGGCCTGCCCGAGCACACCACCATTGCCCCAGAGTTTCGCCAAGACCCGACGTTCTTCAGAACCAACGGCAAGCGAGTCGGCCGTGACGGCTGCCGCGTGCCACTGCCTTGGGAGTCTGGAGCGGGGGCTGCGAACGGCTTCAACGACACCGGCAAGGCCTGGATCCCGCAGCCAGAAGTTTACGCGGAATACTCGCGCGACCTGCAGGAAGGCGTGGAAGGCTCAACCCTAGAGATGTACAAACACGCGCTCAAAGTTCGCAAAGAACTTGGCTTGGGTCACGGCTCATTCGACTGGGTGCCGGAGTTCACGAACGAGACGACACTCGGTTACCGCAACGGCAACGTCCTAGTTATTCACAACTTTGGAACTCGAGCGATAGAAAAACCAGCTGGCGTGGTCATTGCATCTAGCCAAAATGGCGCTAGCGTTGCTCTTGAGCCAGACCAGACGGTTTGGCTGCAAACCGAGTAGAGAGGTCAGCCATGGCTCGCAAGACCTATGACACCGATCAGCAAATCTCCCGCCTGCGCAATTACAACATTGTCGCGGGATTCCTTCACCTAGTTCAGGCCGTCACCTTTGGTTACTTCCTGACCCAACTTCCTTTCCAGGTCGACTTCCCTGTCACCATCGAATACATGACCGGCCCTCCGGGCTCGACGCTTCCGACCGAATTGGTCACTCTGTTCAACATCAACCTCGGTGTTGGAGCAGTTGCGTTCCTTGGAATGTCTGCGTTCTTCCACTTCCTAATCTCGTCGCCTTGGTTCTACAGCCGCTACGCAGCAGGTCTGAAGAAGAACCACAACTACTTCAGATGGGTCGAGTACTCACTCAGCTCGTCGGTAATGATCTGGCTGATCGCGCAGCTCTGTGGTGTCAACGACATGGCAGCGCTATTCGGTATCTTTGCCGTCAACGCCTCGATGATCATGTTCGGTGCTCTTCAAGAGAAGTACGAGACTCCCGGAAACAAGAAGTTCCTGCCGTTCATCTTCGGATCTATGACAGGAATCGTTCCTTGGATCATCATCGGAGTGAACACCCTTCAGCCGGGCAGCACCAACGCAGCCGAGGTTCCAGGGTTCGTAATCGGCATCATCATTACGCTGTTCATCTTCTTCAACACCTTCGCAATCAACCAGGTTCTGCAGTACCGCCAGGTTGGCAAGTGGGCCAGCTACCTTCAGGGTGAGCG
>JBILRS010000039.1:0-13126 GCA_044372535.1 Rhodoluna sp. | reverse complement strand
CTGGGCAATCGGCTGACCGTTGACCAGAATCGCTCCGCGCTTGATCTTGTAGGTGTCGTAAACCGGCCTGACGTTTCGAGCGTCGTTGTTTAGTGAGTCAGCGCTGAGCACCTGAATCATGGTCGCCGCAACCAAAAGCGATAGGAACATGGTGAACATCGTCGCGCTAACTCGTCCTAGCTGTTTTCTCATGCCGACTCCGTTCGCACAGAGTCAGAGATGCGCAGGAGCAGCCCGATGATGATCCAGTTGGCGAGCAGGCTAGAACCACCGGCGGCCAGCAGCGGTGTGGTTAGACCGGTCAGTGGCACAACTCTGGTCACCCCACCGATAACGATGAAACACTGCAGCGCGATTACGAACGAAAGCCCCACCGCGAGCAAGCGGCTGAAGTCGTCGGTGTGATTCACGGCAATACGGATGCCGCGAGCGACAAACAAGATGTAAACCGCGAACACCGCAAAAAGCCCGATCAGCCCGAGCTCTTCACCGATTGAAGCGATGATGAAGTCGCTCTCGGCCAGTGGCACAAGTTGCGGAATTCCCCCACCAAGACCGGTGCCAACCAAGCCACCGTGAGCCAAGCCAAACAAGCCTTGGACGAGTTGGTACGAACCACCAACGGCGTCGTAGTTTGCCTGGTCAAACGGGTTCAACCACGAATCGATTCGACCCTGGACATAGCCCCCGAGCTGAGCGACCAGCAGACCGCTCACCACAAACATTCCGAGACCTACGGCAACGTAGATTGCTCGACCGGTGGCGGTGTAGATCATCACGAGGAAGAGACCGAAGAACAGCAGTGAGGTACCCAGGTCGCGCTCGAGAACCAGCACGATGATGCTGGCAACCCAGAACACGAGAATAGGCCCGAGTTCGCGGGCACGAGGCAGTTGAACGCCGACGATCTTGCGGCCGGTAACAGATAGCGAGTCTTTGCGCTGAACCAGATAGCCCGCGAAGAACACGGTCAGGGCAATTTTTGCCAGCTCACCCGGTTGGAATGTGAAGTTTCCGATTCCGATCCAGAGCGAGGCTCCGTTGATGCGGCGTCCGATGAATGGCACGACAGGCAGGATAAGCAAAACCAAACCAACCGCGCCGGCGACGTAAACGTACTTGCGTAGGAAGAGGTGGTTCGGAACATAGAGCACAACCGCCGCCGCAGCGGCGATAGCAACGACCGTCCAGATCACCTGCCTGAAGGCGAAAAGGTCGTCTGCTCCGTCGGCGATCTTGGCGAGGTCCAGGCGATAGATCATCGCAACCCCGAGCCCGTTCAGCAGAACGGCGAGAGGCAAGATCAGAGAGTCGGCGTTTCGAGCGCGAAACCGCAAAATCAGGTGGAAGACCAAAGCCGCGACTGCGATTGGGGCCCAGTAGGTGAAGAAGTCGCCGTTCACAACCTCGAGAACGCTGAGCTGGATCTGAACGATTTCGAAGGCGTTGACCCCCAGCGCAAACAAAACCAACAGCGCTTCGATGTTGCGGTTGCGCGGGATCGCCCGAACTATGCCGAGCCCCCTAGCCATTGGCCGCCGCCTTCAGGATCTCGTTGATGATTCGATTTGCGTCATCAACCGAGGTTGCAAAAACCGAGTTTTCAACAAGCCCCGCCTGATAGGCCGGCAGGTCAGAAACGAGATACTCGGTCTCTTTATAGACGCGCGAGAACTTGATCGGCCCTAACTCTTCGCGAATTCCCTTGAAGATCGCGATGTAACCATTGCTCTCGGCAACGTAGTACTTGGTTTGCGTGTACTGGTAGCCGAACCACAACCCGCCGACCAAGATGGCGCTCATGAGTAAGAAGGTAGCCAGCTGCCTGACCCTTCGCCACCGAAGTTTCTTTGTAGTTTCGCGCTGAAACTTGTCGAGCAGCTCGTCTGACTCGGGCAAGAAGTCTGTGCCCTCGGCAGCCGGCCTGAAGATGTCAACCAGCAACCGAGGGTCCAGCAATCCGAGGCTCCTGCGACCCTTGCGCTCCTCGATCACGATGTCGTTTTCGGCAGCACCGACGTACTTTGCCTCGGGCTCGTTCGTGACCCGGGCTGCCTCTGGCAAGACATCAACGATCACGATAGTCACGTTGTCTGGGGCACCTGCCTCTAGCGCCTCACCAATCAAGACATCGGTGATCTCCTGCGCCGATTCGCTCGAACCGAGGTTGCGCTCAATGATTTCGTCGCTCACATAACCGCAGAGGCCATCACTGCAAAGCAACCAGCGGTCACCCGGCTGCACCTCAAGAACCTCGGCATCGAGCTGTGGCACTTCGTTGGTGTCACCGAGGACGCGCATGATCACATTGCGACGCGGGTGGACCAAAGCCTCTTCGGGAGTGATGCGTCCGAGGTCAACGAGACGCTGCACGAAGGTGTGATCCTTGGTGATTTGGCGAAGGTTGCCACCTCGATAAAGGTAAACCCGCGAGTCACCGATGTGACCGAGCATTGCTTGGCTGCCAACAAACAGCATGCCCGAGAACGTGGTTCCCATGCCCGAGAGTTCGGGGTGGTTGGCAACGGTCTCGGTCAGTGCCTGGTTGGCCTCGAGAATCACGTTCAGCATCGCCGCGCCGGCGTCGTCCGGGGTTGCGTAGTTGGCGTCAATCTGGGCGATTCGCTGAGACGAGAGTGCCGAAGCGAACTCACCGCCGGCGTGACCACCCATGCCATCGGCCACAAAGAACAACTGATACCCGCTGTAACCCGAGTCCTGGTTCGCCGAACGCACCCTGCCCACGTGGGAGGCCGCCGCGCTGACCAGCTTGAATGCCATATTTAGGCTCGCAACTCAAACACGGTCTTGCCGACTTTCACCGGCGTATTGAGTTTCACGACGGCAGGAGTGCCAACTCGGGTGCCAGCCAAATACGTGCCGTTGGTTGAGTTGAGGTCTTGAATCAGCCAGTCGTCGTTCATCAAAACCAACTTGGCGTGCTGCGTCGACGCGTATTCATCGGTAATCACGATGTCGCTCGAAACCGCTCGACCGATTGTGACCTCGCGGCCGGTCAACGCCAGCTCGAAACCGGTGTTTTCACCCTCGATAACTACAAGTTTTGTCGCGCCTGCAGAAGCCGGGGCGTCGGACGTAGCTAACACGCGAACTGTGGCCGCCGGAGCCGCCGGAACGATCGGCTTCGAAACAATGGTCGGCGAATTCTCTTCGGTGACCTTAGAAACAACCCGCTGACCGAAGAGGTCTGCGCGAATTACAGAAATGATGCTGAAGATAAAAATCCAGAGGACGCCGACGAAGGCAACACGAATCAGAAAGAGAGCTAACTCACTCATTACCCACAGCCTTAGCGATCACGCGAAACACGAACTGGCTTGCACCGGCGGTAATCAGGCTGTCGGCGGGCAGAGCCGCCTCAGCAACTGCCTTGCCAGCAATCTTGGTTCCGTTTGTCGATCCAAGATCACGAAGTCCGGCGTTTTTGCCGTCCCAGAGAATCTCAAAGTGCGTGCGACTCAGGCGACTGTCGTTGATGGCGATGTCAGCACTAGCATCGCGGCCAACCGTGGTGCGCTCTTTGACGATGACGAAGCGCTGACCATCGATCTCGAGCGCGGGAGTCCATTCGACATCGACTTTCGCGGTCGAGCTCACAACATTGAGCTGACCAACGACAAGAGATGGCTCGACGGCGATGTCGATCTTTAGAGCACTGCCGAACTGGTACTTCTGCTTGGCCGCATGCCGATTGGCAGCAGCATTTAGTTCGTCAAGCAGCTGGTCACCCAGTGAACGCAAGCGGTTGAAGTCCGCGCTCGAAAGCGAGACCTTGAAGTGGTTCGGAACCAGGATTCGCTCGCGACTAACCACCGAGGCGTGAGAGTCCATCTGGTTCTTGATCGCCGAGGCAATCTCTAGCGGCTGAAGCTCGCTTTTGAAAGTTTTGCTGAAAGCGCCGTTTACGAGTCGCTCAAGGTTCTTTTCAAACCTGTCGAGAAAGCCCATTTGCACCTCTTTGATAGCGAACTACAAGTTTAAGCGCGACTGGACGTTTTGCTGACGTTATTCCACCATGGGACTAATTCGAACGCTTGTGCACTCTGGCTAAATCGCACTATAATAAAAAAAAATAAACAAAAAGGAAAACATTGACAAAGAATAAAAAGACACTCGCTAGCGTCGTTGTCACGTTGGCGCTTGGCGCCGGGTTGGCTGTTTTTCCGTCAGTTGCGGCTTCGGCGAGCAGTTGGCCTTGCGACAACAATGCCGCGAGCGTAGGTTCATACAACAATCGAGTAAGAGGTACTGGTAGCTGGATCTGCAAGTCGACCAGCCAAACTTATACATTCGGCGCTGAAGTGCATGTCTTCCACAACTACGACTTTTTCCCAGATGTTGAAGTCTTTTATGGTGCTTGGGTTCTCTATTGGAGCACGGCCAGTCAGGCAAAAAGCACAATCAGATGCGATCAAGGAAACACGGCACAATACTTCGCAGAAGCTTCGATGCCTGGCTTCTACACCAGCCAGTGGGTGAGGTCATCCACGAAGATCATTACTTCATGCGCAGGAACCGGAGCTTGATCCGTCTCAAAATTAAGAGTCTTCAAATTTCGAAGAGAGGCAAAGAGATTCTTCGCGGCGTGGATCTCGACATAGGCAGCAGGCCAATTGTCGTTCTCGGGCCTAATGGTGCTGGCAAATCGACTCTATTCAGGACGATTGTGGGCCTTGAGCGGCCCGACACCGGAACTCTAACTATCGATGGACAGCTGGTCTCCTCAAAAGTGGGCCGAATGCGTCAACGCGAAGCAATCGGATACCTGAGCCAAGTACCTGACGAATCTGCCAATTTCACCGGCCTCACTGCGATCGAGTATGCCGGTTGGCTCAAAGGGCTCTCCGGTGAGCAACTAAAAACAGCAGTCACTAAAGCCGTTTCGCTTTCGAGATCTGATGAATTTGCAGAAAGAAAGACAGCCAAACTCTCCGGCGGTCAGCTCAAGAGAATTGGTATCGCCCAGGCAATTGTTCACTCGCCAGCTCTGGTGATTTTGGACGAACCAACTGCGGCACTCGACCCGCTAGAGCGGATCGCGACGCTGAAAATGCTTAGTGAGCTGGCCGCGACGTCGTGTGTTGTATTTTCAACGCACATGATTTCAGACCTTCTCGATTTCGAAGGCGACGTAGTTGTGCTCGCTGATGGCAAAGTATTATTCGTTGGAGGCATAGACGAATTCTTGTTGCGTGGAGATTCGCAGGGTTCAGAGAGACTTAAGGCTCTCGAGAGCGCATACGCCAATCTGGTTCGGATTCCATAATGCTTCTTGGTTTCGCGCTTAGAGCAAAGGCCAAATGGCCGGCAATCTTCATTTTTGCGGTCATGGTTTTTGTGGCAGAGACCCAGCTCATGAACATAATGGGCACGTGGACTGAAGCCAGCGCTGCCGCCGTTCAAAGTGTTGTAATCGGCGGCCCACTGTTTGGCGCTCTCGCGGCTTGGCAATCGGGGAGCATCGCGCGAGGGAGCTACCGCGAGCAACTTGACCTCAGCAAAGACTTCGGCGTCAAGGCCAGTCTGGGTGTTTATCTTGGCAACACAATCTGGGCGTTGACGAGTTATTTGGCGCTGGTCGTGATTGTGCATTTACAAGTCGCTCCCCAGGCTAGCTGGGGTCAACCAACTTGGGTCTGGCTGCTTGGCGGAGCAATTTCCTTAGCACTACATGTTGCCGGCGGTCACTTATTGGGCTTCTTGATTCCTGGCTTTCTGACGCCGATGTTGGCAGCGCTGGCTCTTTTTTCAGTCGACGCTTTCCTGATGCTGTCAGGTGGCGGTCCTCGTTCACTCCTTAGCCCTGGCTATAGTCAAGTTCAAGTCGATGCGTTTCCGATCAATCAGGGAATTTTGGTATTTCAGGCTCTTTGGTTTCTTGGCTTGTCCGTTGCAAGTTTGTCGATGGTCTCGCTCTTTTTGAAGGGACCAAAAGCGATGCGATGGGTTTCTCTTTCATTGGCAGTCTTGGGCGCTGGGGTTTCGGGGTTCCTTGTTTCAGCTTCACCAACAGGCTTCTACATCTTGTCAGTGGACCATTGGTCACCAGTCTGCGCAGGCTCTCCAAGCGTCTGCATTCATCCGGCCCATGAATCTAAACGAGATCTAATCACCAAGGCTTTGGAGCCAACGCTCGAACACCTAGAAGGAACAACTTTTGCTGGAACCCAATACGAGTGGAGAAATCGCGGATTTCTTGGAGCCCCGAGCGTTGGCGCGATTGCGTTCCATCTAGACGGGATAGATGGCCCATGGGCGCCGGCCATGCGCCAGGAACTCGTCAGGGACCTCTTCAGCCCGGGTAGTCAGAGCGGCGGCCCTTGCGAAAATGGTGGCCCGGGCTCAATTGCCTATGCGAGCCTAGGAAACCTGCTGGCAGGCTGGCTCACTGACGACCCAAACACCCTCGAACGCGTTGCGGCTGAAGATAGGGCCTCAGCCAAGCTGTTTCTTTCTTGGAATGAAGAGAAGAAGAAGTCTTGGCTATCTGCTAACACTCAACTCATTTGCTCCGGCAGCTTGACTTCGAAAAGCTTCAAGTGATCTCTTACCTCAGATCTCAGAATTGGTTCATCCTCGTCACACTCGCGGCTATCTCTGGCGCACTTTGCAGCGTCCTAGGTGGCTTCGAGATTAAGCTCCCGCCCAGCATGAGGTACGTAGTTCCTTTCCGAATGCTAGGACCCATCGTGCCTGCGATTTTGGTGGCGCTACTCCTCACGTCCAAAGGCATTCAGGCTAAGCGGTTGGCCGTGCGGCCAGTTTTGTGGATTGATCGGGCTACGTTTGCGCTGACCGCCTGCGCACCCGCGATTGCCTACTTGGCTTCGGCCCAAACGGTGTTAGCGCCTTCGGACCTGGTTGCCCTGCGAAATTTTCTGGGGTTGCTCGGCCTAGCTGCGATTTCGGGTGTCGTTTTTGGGAGGCTTGGGCAGTGGTTGTTGCCAGCCGCGTATTTGTTTGCCGCAATGGTCGCTGGGATAAGCGACCAGAATCAACCTTTTGACTGGGCGTGGGTTCTTCAGCCAGCAGACAACCTGGCGGCGCTTGCTTTCGCAGGGAGCCTGCTAGCAAGCGGGTTAGTGCTCAGAGAGCTGTCTAACAGGGGTCGTTAGCCGACTGATTCCTTGCGGCGCCCTCTGGTGTGCGTTGGCTTGCACTCCAGGTTTACTTCGGCCGCTGCGCAGTCTTCGCAGAGCAGTATCAGGTCTTTGCAGCCGAGGTTGGCGCAGTTTCTGAACTTGGAGGTCGGTGAGGCGCAGTTTTCGCACTTGCCGATGGTCTTGGCTTTGTCGGTGAAGTTGACGTTTAGGCGGTCATCGAAGACATAGAGCGAGCCTTCCCAGAGTGATTCGTCGCCCTGACTCTCGCCGTAGCGAACGATGCCACCCTCGATTTGGTAGACCTCTTTGAAGCCGCGCTCGACCATGATTGCGCTGAGAATCTCGCAACGAATACCGCCGGTGCAATAGGTGACAATCGGCTTGTCTTTGATGTCGTCGTACTTGCCTGACTCGATTTCGGCGATGAAGTCATGGCTGGTTTGCACGTTCGGGATTATCGCGTTCTTGAACTTGCCGATCTCTGCTTCGTAGGCGTTGCGTCCGTCGAAGAAGACAACTTCGTCGCCGCGCTCGGCAACTAGAGCATCGACCTGGGCTGGCTTGAGGTGCTTGCCGCCGCCGACAACGCCCTTGGCGTCAACCTTCACGGCCTCAGGGTCGCCGAAGGCAACCAGCTCTGTGCGGGTGCGCACACGGAGGCGCGGGAAGTCGTTACCGGTGCCATCAGACCACTTGAAGTCAATCTTCTTGAAGCCAGCGAACTCTTTGGTTTGGCGAACGTACTTTTTGAGGGCTGACATGTCGCCACCCAGGGTTCCGTTGATGCCATGCTTCGAAATTAGGATCCGGCCCTTGAGGCCTAGCGACTCGCAGAGAGTCTTTTGCCACAGCTTTACCGCCTCAGGGTCGGCGACCGGCGCAAAGCCGTAGTAAAGAATGATTTTCTGGAGTTCCACGAGCCTAATTTTACGCTCGAAAATTGTTTAGCGGAAGATGTTGCATTATTGCTATGTAGTAATTATGCTACATGCTATGGGACGTAAACCAAAAGAAGAAGAACTGCGATTGAGCAATCGCATCGAAGAGCTTCGACTAGCCAAAGGCATAACCCGCCAAGAACTAGCCGATGCCGTGGGCGTGCACTACCAAACGGTTGGGTACATCGAACGGGGCGAGTACTCGCCGAGCCTGGTGCTCGCCTTTCAGATCGCAAGGGCCCTTGAAACCCCAGTACAAGAAATCTATTTCCTAGAGGAGGAAGAAAAATAATGGCAGTAAAGTTCAGAATCGGAAATTGGTTCATTGTCGAAGTCGACAGAGATGCCGATAAAGATCCATCGAAGCAAGCCGATGAGCTCATTGGAAAGTTTGAGAGCCAGGTCGAGTCGAAACTCGAGAATTGGTTCAAGAACGATCGAGTCTTTGACTGGCTGCGTAACACCTACGCCCGCGTTGCATTGATTCTCTTGACGTGGGTCACTTTATTCGGCTTTGGCTACCTTGCTTTCAACTCGGAATCTTTGACGATTTGGTACGTTCTTTCACTAGTTCTCTTGGGGGCAATGCACCAGCTCTCCGTGAGGCACGTTTTCAGCTCGTCCTCGGATTCTTGGTTCTCGTTCCGCGTGGCAAGTGTTGAGTCGGATGATTTGCTCGATGAGTATCAGCGCGCTCGTCGAGACAGGGCCTTTAGAGGGGCATACCGAAACTTAGGTTCCGTGGTTTTTGCTTTGTTCACCGCGTACCTGGTTTATCTCGTGTGGCAGTCGTCGGATGCTGCCGGTTCTCTCGAGCTTCCAGCTGTTCTGACCGTTGACTTTCAGCTCTCTGCTTCTCAGGCAATCGTCGTTGCTGCAGGGGTTGTCGGTTTTTACTCACTGCAGAAATACATCGCCTGGGGTTTCAAGGGCGAGCCTCTAAAATCCAGAAACAAACAAGCCGAATAACTGAATAGGATAAACGCATGACTCTAAAGCCTGGACTAGACGTCGATAACTTCGACCTAAACACCCGCCCGCAAGACGACCTGTTCCGTCACACCAACGGACACTGGCTCGACAACTACGAGATCCCAGCCGACCAAGCTGTCCACGGGTCTTTCTATCTGCTCCGCGACGCTTCTGAAGAGGCCGTCAAGGCGATTCTTGAAGACGCCCAGGCCAACCCTGCTCCGGGTGTTAGCCAGCAGATTGGCGACATGTATGCGTCGTTCCTGAACGAAGCACGTGCCAACGAGCTCGGTGCTGCTCCGATTGCTGCCGACCTCAAGCTGATCTCGGAGGCTGACCTCAAGGGTCTGACTCACCTGCTTGGCAAGTTCTCACGCGAGGGCATTAGCGGGCTGTTCGGCATGTATGTCAACAACGACCCGGGCAACCCGGAGCGCTACCTGCTCAACATGTACCAGGGCGGACTCGGTTTGCCTGATGAGTCTTACTACCGCGAAGAGAAGTACGCCGACTTCAGAGACGCCTACGTTCCTTACATCGCTCAGATGTTTGAGCACGCTGGCCACTCGGCTGCCGATGCACTTGACGCAGCGCACAAGATCATGGCCTTCGAAACCGAGCTGGCGACCCACCACTGGGACGTCGTTGCAACCCGCGATGCCGAGAAGACCTACAACCTGTTCACCATCGAGCAGCTTCGTGCTCTAACGCCAACCCTAGACTGGGCGACTTGGCTCGAGGGAAGCCAGGTCAAGCCAGGCATCCTGTTTGAATCTGTAGTCATGACTCCGTCGTTCTTCGAGGGCCTCGCTTCGCTTTACAACGAGGCGCGCATCGAAGAGGTCCGCCTGTGGATGTCCTGGCAGGTAATCAACTCGATGGCTCCTTACCTGAGCGACGAGTTCGTAAACACTCGCTTCGCTTTCTACGGCACCAAGCTCACCGGTCAGCCAGAGATGCGTGCCCGCTGGAAGCGTGGCGTTCAGCTGGTTGAGGGTTCGCTCGGCGAGGCCGTTGGCGAGATCTACGTGCAGAAGCACTTCCCGCCAGCTGCGAAGGCTCAGATGGACGACCTGGTTCGCTGGGTTATCGAGGCGTACCGCGAGAGCATCACAAACCTCACCTGGATGACCGAAGAGACCAAGAAGAAGGCTCTCGTCAAGCTAGAGAAGTTCAACCCGAAGATCGGTTACCCGAACAAGTGGAAGGACTACTCGGCGCTCACCATCGACCGCGACGACCTAGTCGGCAACGTCCGTCGTTCAAACGCTTGGGGCACCGACAAGGAGGCCGCCAAGATTGGCGCGCCACTAGACCGTGACGAGTGGTTCATGACCCCTCAGACTGTCAACGCGTACTACAACCCGGGATTCAACGAGATTGTGTTCCCGGCAGCGATCCTGCAGCCACCGTTCTTCAGCCCAGAGGCTGACGCAGCGGTCAACTTTGGCGGAATCGGTGGAGTCATTGGTCACGAGATCGGCCACGGCTTCGACGACCAGGGCTCGAAGTACGACGGCGACGGCGCACTGATTTCTTGGTGGACCGACGCAGACCGCGAAGCATTCGAGAACCTAACCAAGGCGCTAATCGCCCAGTACGACGTGCTAACCCCAACCGGTTTGAGCGAGGAGTACAAGGTCAACGGAGCTCTCACGATTGGTGAGAACATCGGTGACCTCGGCGGAATCATGATCGCTTACAAGGCGTACATCATGAGCCTCGGCGGCGAAGAGCCACCGGTTATCGACGGCCGTTCGGGTGCTGAGCGCTTCTTGCTCAGCTGGGGTCAGATCTGGCGAGGCAAGAGCCGCGAAGAAATCGCGATTCAGCGCCTAGCCACCGACCCGCACTCACCGAACGAGTTCAGAAGCAACCAGGTTGCCAGAAACTTCGATGTCTTCCACGAGACTTTCAACACTCAGCCGGGCGACAAGATGTGGCTCGAGCCTGAGCAGCGCGTCTCAATCTGGTAGTCAATGAAGCTTTGGCTCCGTCTTATCTGGGCGCACGCGTCCTGGAGGTTTAGACCTCGCATTCAGCACTGGGATGTCTCGGTTCGCCGTTTTCACATTTGGCCTACCGACATCGACATCTTCAGGCACATGAACAATGGCGTCTACCTCACCCTGATGGATGTTGCGCGCTTCGACATGTTTAAGCGCGCCAACGGTTGGCAACTGATGAAGAAGGCTCAGATTCACCCGGTGGTTGTGGCCGAGAACATCACGTTCCGAAAGTCGCTGACCCTCGGGCAGAGTTTCACCATCGAGTCAAAGGTCATCGGTTGGAGCGACATCGCGTTCTTCATCGAGCAGCGCTTTGTGGTGGACGGCGAGATCTACGCACGTGCGATTGTGAAGCTGCGCTTCTTGAAGAGCCCTAAGGGCACGCCAACTCCTGACGAAATGTTTGAGGTTCTTGGCACCTGGGACGCCCCTGTGCCGAAGTTGCCGCAGTGGGTCATTGACTGGGATCAGTCTTCTGCGCTACCGAAGGGCCGCGAAGCTGCGCCTAGCCTTTGGGCTTAGCGAAAAGCGGAATCAATCCGTCGGTGCCCTGAAGCGAGCCATCGGCCATCACGTAAAGGGCTTCTAGGTTCGGTTGCCTGTTGATGCGCTTTAGCGAACCAATGCCCTCGGCGAAAGCGGCAGTTGCCCAAACGTCTGCCTCAACGATGTTTTGCGCGATCACGCTCACCTGAATTACATCTTTTTGTAATTTGGAGCCCTTCGGGTTCCAAATGTGTTCGCCGCGCTCTGCCGAACCGCTCGTGGCAACGGCTCGGTATTCGGTGCCGGCTAGGTCCAGCACTGTTAGAACCCCAGAGTCTTCGCTAGCGATGGAAACCGGCTTGCCGATGGCGATGCGCCAGAACTCCTCGCGTGACTGGGAATCCGAAATCAGGATGTCGCCGCCAGCGTTCAAGGTGAAGTCCGTGATGCCGGCTTCGATGAGCTTTTCGGCGGCGAACTGAGCGGCCCAGGTCTTGACCAGGCCGGAGGGATCGAAGGTGGTTTGCTGAGTGAAAGCGCTGAACCAGCCGTCGGTCGCCTTCTCCCACTGCTCGCAAAGCTCCCAAACCTGCTCGACAACAGCGGGGCATTCGGCAACCGAGGTTTCGCCCCGCGCCAAGCGACTGAGTGGTGAATCTGGTTTGTAGAGGCTGAAGATCGCGTCGGCTTTGTGCAGTGTGTTTGCTGCGCTCAGCAGTGCTTCACTTTGGTCTTCTGTAGATAGTTGGGTCAGGCCTCTAAACGTGAAGACCGTGCCCATGCACTCTTCGTGGTGTTCAAATTCGCGCATCAGGCCTTAGAACTTTGCCAACGCTGAATCCAAGGCGTCCTTGAAAGCCTGCGTTGTGTAGGTGGCCTGGCTGATGTTTCCGAAACTTGAACCCTGCGCTGAGACGGCAGCGGCCTGAAGAGAGTTGAAAGCGGCCTGGCGACCGCCGGTGGCTCCGGCTTGGACAGTATTGACTACGGTGATCGTTCCGGCTGCGTCCTTTGTGACGCTCAGTTGGACAGTGCCGAAGCGGTACATGATCACATCGCCAGTTTTAGTAGCACCCACTGCAGTAACCGTGCCGCCGCCAGTTGCCGGCGGGGTGATCGGTGTCGTCGTCGTTCCACCTGAAGCCGCAGGCTTCTTTACCGCCTTCGGCTTTGCAGTCACACCACCTTGCGCGGCTGGCGCCTTGGATGGGTTTGTGGTTGCTGGAGCGGTCGGTGAAGGCTGCCCGCTGGCTTCTGGGGTTGCGGCGCTTAGTGCGATTGCATGTTGAGCTGGCAAGCCGAGCTTGAATGAAACAGCGAGGACGCCGACCCCCATGAGACCGGTAGCTAGTTTGGTTGAGATTCTCACCAGGCAAACTCCTCTGCATGAATTTGGTGTTTAGGAACGTCAAGTTGAAGAAGCGACTTCTCTACTTGACGACTCCAGGCGATTGGTCCGCAGATGAAGACGTCTGAGTCTTTGACGTCCGGAGCGAGCAATTCGAGCCTCTTGAAGTCGGGCATGATTTCGTTGCCTGCCGGAAGCCAGGAGGTTGGAGTGCCGCGAGGGCCACCGAGCACCCTTAGTTGATGCCCG
>JBILRS010000038.1:0-13277 GCA_044372535.1 Rhodoluna sp. | reverse complement strand
CGGTGCCAAAGATTTGGGCGTCGGGGTTGGCCTGCAGAATTCGATCGATCTGCTCTTCGAAGCAGTGATCGTCATGAATGTGGGTGATCACAATCGCCTTGACGTTGGTTTCGGCAACTAGCGGGCGGGTGTATGAGCCAGGGTCGACGATTAGCTTCTCGTTGTTCTGCTCTAGAACCAGGCAGGCGTGCTCGTATTTTGTGACCTTCATTCCTTTATTGTGCCAAGAGTTCTTAGACTTTCTAAGACATGGGTAGACACAGCGGATTTTCAAGGCTTAGTAAGGTCGGAGTTTTTACGACCTTGGCATTGACCCTGTCAGTCTTGGTGCTCTCGCCCAGTGTGATTGGTGGCCAGTTCGATTTCGCCAACGAGCGCTGGGTCTTATTGGGTCTGGGTGCCTCGGCAGGGTTGCTAGGTGGGCTTCGATACTTTGTTTCGGCGGTCGGCGAGCTCCGATCCAAAGCGCCTGGGCAGCACGTCCTAGGCAGCCTGGGCCTTTTGATTCTCTCGGGTTACGCAACCTGGCAAACCTTTGGTGACTGGCGTCAAGACGTCTGGTGGCAGGTTGCCTCGGTTGCAACCGTATTGAGTCTTGGTGAGTGGTTTTTCTCTTCCCTTCAGTTTCGAGTTACCAATTCGGTGCCCGACCTGCTGAGCCTCCTGCCAGAGTTCGCCGATGTAATCGTCGACAAAGAGATAAGCAGAGTGCGCGCGTCAGAGCTCGAAGTTGGCGACATCATTCTGGTGCGACCGGGTGCGGTTGTGCCTGCCGACGGAGTTGTGGTTCAGGGGTCCAGCACCGTTGACGAGTCTGAGATTACGGGCGAGGCCATTGCAGTGACCAAGGGTGAAGGCTCGGTAGTCTTTGCCGGCACTCTCAACGCCGCATCAAAGAAGAGCGCTAAGGCGCTGACTATCCGGGTTACCGCAACTGGGGGCGACCTTCTGGTTGAAGGCTTCAGTCGCAAAGTGCTCGAGTTGGCAGAGGAGCGCGGTGCCGTTGATGCGCTGTCGTCACGTCTGAACTTCGGACTGTTCATTCTGACCATTGCCTCGGCTTTGATCGGGGCCGGGCTTTGGCTGGTCTTGGATCCAGAGAATTGGCCGACTGCCGTTCTCTGTGCCGTGGCTGTCCTATTGGCGGTAAACCTAGCTGTGGTCAGCAAAGTCAGTTCGCTGGTCGGAGTGATGCTCGCATCGGTGGCAGGCTCCGGCGGGGTCTTGGTGCGCGGGCGCCATGCTCTTTACCGAATTCGTAAGTCGCACATCGTTGTGCTGAACCTGGTCGGCACGCTAACAACCGGTGAGCCGAAGTTGATCGCCATTCACCTCGCGCGCGGCACGTCGCTCGGCAGTGCGAGAGAAGTCTTGGCGGTTGCCGCCGCCGCCGACGCAAACAGCAGTCACCCGCTCGCGAGGGTAATTCTCGAAGAAGCGAAGAATCGCAAAGTTGATGCCGTCGAGCTCTACGAATTGGAGACCACCCCACTTGGCGTTAGCGCGCGGATGGATGGCAGTTCGGTTTTGGTTGGCAGTGCTGGGATCTTGACCGCAAACCAGGTGCCAATCGACGTGAACGACCTGGTGGTCGTGAGTTCGGCCAACGAGCGAGCAAACCAGATCGTTTACGTGGTGATCGATAACCTCCTGGTTGGCTACTTGGAATTCAGTGACGAGGTTCGCGAAACGGCTCGTGAGGCAATCGCGCAACTGCACACCCAGCGCAAGCGAATAGTTGCGATAACTGGCGAGTCCGCCGGAGTTGCCGAGGCGGTTTGTAAGTCACTCGGGATTACCGAGTTTTTTGCCGAAGTTCCAAAGGATCGAAAAGTCGACATCATCGATCAGTTGCGAAAAGACGGCTCAATCATCACGGTAGTCGGCGACCCAACTGGCGATTCGGCGATACTCGCAGCCGCAGATGTCGGCATTGCAATTGGTGTCGGGGCCGAACTCGGCACTCAGTCTGCCGACCTTGAGGTCATCACTAACGAGCCTCGGGCGGTGAGTCGAGTCATGCAACTGGCACGCCAGGCAACCCGCACCGTTAACCTCAGTTTGGTTTTGGTGGCTGTCCTCGACGTTGCTGCTATGGCCGCCGCGGGTTTCTTTCCGATCCCGCTAGCCTCGGCTGGATTCGTGCTGCTATCCACTATCGTTGCCGGAACGTCAATCTGGGGTTTGAGAAAGTAGCTCTATGGGAACGCTAGGCCTCATAGTCAATCCCACCTCTGGTGGGGGTCGCGGTAAAGCGCTCGGTATCGAGTTCGCCGCCGGCCTAGTGCAACTCGGCATCAACTACCTAGATCTCTCGGCGCGGTCAGCCACCGAAGCCCTAGCAAAGGGGCGCGCAGCGATCACCGATGGCCTAATCGATGGTCTGGTCGTCCTCGGCGGTGATGGCATGGTTCACCTTGGCGTAAACCTCGTGGCCGAAACCGATTTGCCACTGATGGTTGTCGGAGCCGGCACAGGCAACGACTCGGCGCGATTGTTCGGAATGCCGATTCACGATATCCCGGCCTCCTTGAAGTACTTGGCCGAGAATCTTGGCTCTCAGCGCAGGGTTGACGCGGCCAGAGTGCAAAACGCTGCGGGGGTTCGAACAATATTCGGCAGTGTTTCGGCCGGGTTTGACGCGATAGTGAACGCGAGAGCCAACGCCATGAAGTTTCCGAAGGGCAAGAGCAAGTATTCGGTGGGGCTCTTTTTGGAGCTGCCGAAGTTTCGACCGATCAACTACCGAATCGTCTTGGACGGCGTCGAACGAAAACTCGAAGCCATGCTGATTGCGGTGGCGAATGCCCCGGCCTACGGCGGGGGAATGTTAATCTCGCCATCCTCTTCGGTGACCGACGGTTTGCTAGACCTCTTTATCGTTCACAAGGTTTCGCGGCTCGAATTGGTTCGGCTGTTCCCAAAGGTTTTCTCTGGTCGGCACATCACCCACCCGGCAGTTGAGTTTGTCTCGGCAAAACGAGTCGAACTTTATGCCGACAACATTCCTGCCGTCGCCGATGGTGAGTCGGTGGGGCGCACGCCGCTAACGGTCGACATTTTGCCGAGCGCACTGCGGCTATTCGGTTAACTTTTGGCTCAGGGCAAACGCTGTGGCATAATCGAAAGGTTGCTTAAACGGCCCCATCGTTTAGCGGCCTAGGACACCGCCCTCTCACGGCGGCAGCGCGGGTTCGAATCCCGCTGGGGTCACCACTCTCACCGCCGATGTTCAAACTCGGTGGTGAGTTTGCTTTAACCTAGGTGCATGGATGTCGCACTTCGAGCCGAGCGGGCGCTTCGCGCTTATTCGCTCGGTGCTGCCCTCGACGAGCTCGAAGTCCCCGGTCTGCCCGAGGTAGCGCTTACCAATTCGGTAATGCCACCTGAAGAGGCACTAGATCTTTTGCTTCAACTAGCTGAGCTGCCCGAAAAGGTAGTAATTGGCATTACCCAGTACGCGGTGGCTCTCTCGGCAGGGCTCGATGGCTTTGGTCTCGAAGAGGCGATTGCTGTTGGTGAAACCGCAGCCGAATTGCAGGCGCAAAACCTATCGATCTCAATCGAACCGGATTCGATTTTGGTTGAGGCGATGGAGTTGGCGCTTATTCACCGCGAAGACCCTCACGCGGCTGCAATTGCTGCCTCGAACAATCTTGTGGCTGCAGTCGCTGGCAGCCTGATTGCCGCCACCGGCGGTTGGAGTGATTCTGCACAGAGCTCGAGCGAGCTCGTCGCAGGGGTCCAGGGCCTCGACTTCGAAAAGACCGCGGCAGAGGCCGTCTCTTTGCGGGGTCGCTTGACGGGGGAGATTGATGTTTAGGCGGATGGTGTCACTCGGCAGTGCGCTGCTTGACGTGTCGATGCGAATTCCCGCCCTACCGGCAAAGGGTGGCGACGCCTTTGCTGATGTTGGTTTCTCGATGATTGGTGGCGGCCACAACACCGATTCGGCCGCCGCTCGACTCGGTTTGCCCGTGGTCCATGTTGGCTCGATTGGCACAGGACTTTCGAGCGACCAATACTTGGCCGAAGCCGCCAAAGAGGGCATCTCATTCGAAGGTCAGGTTTACGCCGACCAGGACCTCGGCATCTGCGTCACACTGTTTGAACCAGATGGTGAACGCACATTCGTCACTCACGCGGGTGCCGAACACGAGTTGTCGCTGGAGTTTTTGAACTCGCTCAAACTTGGCCCAACCGATGCCGTTTACCTGACCGGTTACGAGTTGTTCCACCCCGGCAGCGGAAGGCCGCTGAAAGAGTGGCTGCTGTCAAACCCGCTCAACGGGGCAGCATTGTTTTTCGATCCGACGGCAGTCGTAGATCAGCTTGACCCCGAACTACTCGAATGGATGCGCCTTGAGGCCTTCGTGATCACCGCCAATGAGTGGGAGTTTGAAAAGCTTCGCCCCCGCCCGAGCGACCGAGCAATTTTTGTTCGCCGAATCGGAGCGCAGGGTTGCGAAATGTATGAGGCCGCCGAACTGCGTCACAAGGTCGAGGGAGTAGCCGCAGAGGTGGTTGACACCACAGGCGCCGGCGATGTGCACACGGGTGCGCTCATCGCCGCACTTGGTGCCGGCAAAAACTGGCCGGATTCGATGGCAATTGCGAACCGTGCTGCGGCCTTTTGCGTGACCAAGTTTGGGGGCCCAACCGGGCCAACTTTGGCCGATTTGGGCCTGAAAACGCTCTAATTTATTTCAAGTTTGTAACGAACAGGAAAACATCTGCGTGTTTTCGTGTAGACGAACAATTTGCGGCTGTTACAGCAATAGTCTGTAAGGGCTAAGCGACTAGTGAAATCCATTAGTCGCTATTCCAGGAGGAAAACAGTGAACAAGATTTCACGTAACGCCGTAAAGGGCTTCGCAGTAGCTGCTGCGATTGCACTTTCACTAACCGGTTGTGCACCAAACCCAGCTGCTAGCTTCAAGGCTTGCGCAGTTTCTGATGAGGGAAGCTGGAACGACAAGTCGTTCAACGAAGCTGCCCTAGACGGCATCAAGAAGGCTGAGTCTGAGCTTGGCGTTCAGTCTGCTAACGCAGAGTCGAACAGCTCGGAAGACTTCGCACCGAACCTACAGGCCATGATCGACGCAGGTTGCAACGTAACCTTCGCTGTTGGCTTCAACCTAGTTGACGCTGTCAACGCTGCTGCCGAGGCTAACCCAACCGTTAACTTCGTCACCATCGACGGCTGGTCAAACAAGGCTACGAACCTAAAGCCAGTTGGCTACGCAATGCAGGAGTCAAGCTACCTTGCTGGCTACCTAGCAGCTTCGTACTCGAAGACCCACGTAATCGGTACCTACGGCGGCATGCAGATTGACGCCGTTACCGCATTCATGGACGGCTTCTACTACGGTGCTAAGGCATACGAGAACGAGACCGGCGTTGCCACCACCGTTCTAGGTTGGGACCCAATGGCTAAGACCGGTGACTTCATGGGTGACTTCGCTCCTAACAGCGGTGTTTCAAAGTCGATTGCTCAGACCCAGCTTCAGAAGGGCGCTGACGTCATCTTCCCAGTTGGTGGAGACCAGTTCGGTGCAGTTTCGTCAGCAATTGACGAAGCCGGTGCAGACGCAGTCATGATCGGTGTCGACAAGGACATCGCCAAGACTTCGCCACAGTACGCAAAGTGGGTCTTGACCTCGGTTGAGAAGCGCATGACCAACGCTGTGTTCGACATCGTCAAGGACCTATCGTCAGGTGGCGAGTTCTCAGGTGAGTACTACCTAGGAACCCTAGCCAACGGTGGAACCGCACTATCGGACTTCGGTTCATTCGACAGCATGATTTCGCAGGAGACCAAGGACGCCCTTAAGCGTCTAAGCGACGGAATCATCGACGGCTCGATCGATCCAAAGGCCTAGCCAAAACCGCTTCAAGCAAAAGCCGCCGAGACTGTAAAAAGTCTCGGCGGCTTTCGCCATTTCTGGGGTCCGGGACAGGCTAGATTTGAAGCATCAGTTTTTACCCGTGAACGGAGTGTTTGAGCGATGAAGCTTGAACTGCGTGGCATCACCAAGCGCTTTGGCGCATTGGTGGCCAATGCCGACATCAACATCACCGTCGAGCCTGGCGAGATTCGCAGCCTGCTCGGTGAAAATGGCGCTGGCAAGTCAACACTCATGAACGTGCTCTACGGCCTCTACCAGGCCGATGAGGGGCAGATCCTGCTCGATGGTGCGGTGCAGAACTTCAAGGGGCCGGGCGACGCCATGGCTGCCGGTATCGGCATGGTTCACCAGCACTTCATGCTGATTCCCGTTTTCACCGTTGCCGAAAACGTTGTGCTCGGAAACGAGCCGACCAACAAAATTGGCGGCCTCGATCTAGACGCGGCTCGCGCACGAGTCCGAGAGATTTCTGACCGCTTCGGGTTCAACGTTGACCCGGACGCGCTTGTCGAAGATCTTCCGGTTGGTGTTCAGCAGCGCGTCGAAATCATTAAGGCACTTTCGCGCGACGCAAAGATTTTGGTGCTCGACGAGCCGACAGCAGTTTTGACTCCGCAGGAAACAGACGAGTTGATGCAGATCATGCGCGAGTTGGCTAAGACCGGCACGTCGATCATTTTCATCACCCACAAGTTGCGTGAGGTTCAGGCAGTGGCCGACCACATCACGGTGATCCGCCTGGGCAAGGTGGTTGGCGAAGCGAAGCCGACCGATACTGCCGAAACCCTCGCCTCGCTAATGGTGGGTCGCGATGTCGACTTGAAGGTCGAAAAGAAGGCTCAGGTCAACGGCGAAGTCGTGCTCTCAGTTGATTCGATTTCGGTGCTCGACGATCGCGACCAGCGAGCGGTCAACAACATCAGCTTTGAAGTGCGCGCGGGTGAGGTGCTAGCTATCGCTGGCGTCCAAGGCAATGGTCAGACCGAACTTGCAGAGGCCCTCCTCGGCCTGCGCCCGACCATCAAGGGCAGCGGTGACATAAAACTAGGTGGCGTTTCGCTTGCCCGTCACAATGTGCGTAAACGTCTCGAAGAGGGCATCGGCTACATTCCCGAGGATCGCAAGAAGGACGGCTTGGTGAAAGAGTTCACCATCTCGGAGAACTTCATGCTCAACGGCTCGTTCACGCCTCCTTTCGCGTCGGGTGTAAACATCAACTTCGCCAAGCGCGACGAGATTTCGGCGAAACTCATCAAGGACTTCGACGTGCGAACTCAGTCGGCCGAAACCCCGGTGGGCAAGCTGTCTGGAGGCAACCAACAGAAGGTTGTTGTTGCGCGAGAACTGAGCCGCGAAGTCAAGCTGCTCATTGCGGCTCAACCAACTCGAGGAGTTGACGTAGGTTCGATTGAGTTCATTCACGAGCGAATAATGGAGGAGCGCGACTCTGGCAGAGCCATCGTGCTTATCTCTACCGAGCTAGACGAAGTCCTAGCCCTCGCCGACCGCATCGCGGTTATGTACCGAGGCAAGATTGTTGGAATCGTTGACTCGACTGCGACACGTGAACAGCTTGGCAAGATGATGGCAGGAATCACCTCATGAGCGAAAAATTGAAACCCGCCGAGAGCAGCCGATCTAACGAGCTGCTCAGAGAAATACTTTCGGGAACCCCGCTGCGAATTGGCTTGTCTGCGCTCCTCGGCTTCTTCATCGGTGCGATTTTCATGGCTACCTTCAACGAAGACGTTGTTCAAACCTACGAAACCTTCTGGAGCAACCCACTGCTTACCTTCCAGCTTGCCGGCGAGACCATTCTGAACGGTTACGGTTCGCTGCTGCGCGGGTCGATTTTCAACCCGATGGCGGCCGATGTCGTTTCGATGTTCAGACCCCTTACCGAGACGCTTCGCCTAGCAGCTCCGCTGATCATGGCAGGTTTGGGTGTGTCACTTGGCTTCCGCGTAGGACTATTCAACGTCGGTGGTACCGGCCAGTTGGTCTTCGGCCTCCTCGGTGTCACCTGGGTTGCCACCCGCATGGAGCTCCCGTGGGGTCTTCACCTGCTCGTTGCTCTCGTCGCGGGTGTTGTCTTCGCCGCTATCTGGGGAGGAATCGTTGGCCTGCTGAAGGCCAAGACCGGAGCGCACGAGGTCATCGTGACAATCATGCTCAACTACGTTGCCCTGAACCTTTTCACCTGGTTCTTGCGCGAGCCAAACCTTCTGCTCGAAGAGAACGGCGGCGGCACCCCGAAGTCTGACCCGCCTGCTCTAACGGCACAGATGCCTCTAATCCTCGGTGACTCCTTCAAGTTGCACATCGGCATTCTGATCGCTTTCCTCGCCGTCGTCATTTACTGGTGGCTGATGGAACGATCAACGATTGGTTACCGATTCAAGCTGGTCGGTCACAACTCGCACGCCGCCAAAGCGGCGGGTATCAGCGTGGAGCGCACCTACATTTGGGCCATGGCCGCATCGGCAGCGTTTATCGGCCTTGCGGCGGTGAACCAGGGTCTGGGTGAGTCAGGCGGTCTCACCACGAGCATTCACGCCAACATCGGCTTCGACGCAATCACGGTTGCGCTTCTCGGTGGTTCGAGAGCTCGCGGTGTGCTCATCGCTGGTCTAGTTTTCGGTGCCTTCAAGGCCGGTGGACCTTCGATGCAGATTGTCGGTGTCTCGCCAGAGATTCTCGGTGTCGTCCAGGCGTTGATCGTGCTCTTCGTCGCGGCGCCACCGCTGGTCCGAGCTATCTTCAAGTTGCCTAAGAAGGAGATCGTCTAATGGCTAAGGTCGAGGTGACTCCGGGCATGTTCTCGGAGCGTGAATTCCAGGCCAGTTGGAAGACTCCAATTGTCATGGGCGGTTTTGCGCTACTGATTCTCATAGCGTTCGGTTTCGTGGGCAAACCTGAAACCGTGACCTACGAGCTGAGCCAGAAGACAGACATGTTTTTCGTGCCAAATGTTCTGTTTGCTTCAAACGCATTGAACATCGGCCTAGGCGTCATCATGCTGGCAATCGCCGGAGTTTCGGCTTGGTTTACCGTTGTCAATCGCAAGACGCCAGCGTGGCTGCTAATCGTCTTCGGTCTACTCGGCGCAATCGGGCTTTTGGGTTGGCTTGCTGCCGGTTCGGCAGTCCCGGTTTCATTCATTCTCGGTTCGGCCATCGTCCTAGCGGTGCCAATCGTCCTGGGTGCGCTCGGTGGCGTGATGTCGGAGCGCGTTGGTGTCGTGAACATCGCCATTGAAGGTCAGCTGCTGACCGGAGCGTTCATGGCCGCTGTAGTCGGAACCCTCACGCAAAACCTCTGGATCGGCGCGCTAACCGCAATGATTACCTCTGCCATTCTTTCGATGGCGCTCGCATCACTCGCGGTCAAATACCTTGTCGACCAGATCATCATCGGTGTTTTGATCAACGCCCTGGTCATCGGTGTAACCAACTTCCTCTACTCCGAATGGCTGGCCAGCAACGGCGAGGCGGCCAACTACCCCGGCACCTTCGACAAGTTCAGCATCCCGCTGCTCAGTGAGATCCCGATAATCGGCCCGGCGCTGTTCGACGCGAGAGTAACCGTTTACCTGACATTCGTGCTCGTCCCGGTCATCTGGTACCTGTTGTTCCGAACCAAGCTGGGCTTGCGCGCTCGTTCAGTCGGCGAACACCCGATGGCAGCTGACACCGTTGGCATCAACGTTGCCAGGACGCGCTTCTGGTGGGTCACCGCTGGTGGTGCTATCGCCGGACTCGGCGGTGCTGCGCTAACGATTGGTAACGTCGGATCCTTTGGTCGCGAGATGTCGGGTGGACTCGGCTTCATCGCCCTGGCCGTGGTCATCCTCGGTCGCTGGCAGCCGTTCCTTGTGTCGGCAGCTGCGCTGCTCTTCGGTTTCGCAATCATCCTGCGCATCTGGGCAAACCAGGTGAGCCCCGGAATCCCGACCGACTTCATCACCATGGTTCCGTACCTGGTGACGCTGATTGCGGTAGCTGGATTCGCGGGCAAGGTGAGAGCGCCAGCGGCCTCTGGGCAGCCGTACGTAAAGGGTTAGCGGTTACGTTTCACTAGCGCGTATCCGCTGAGCGCGAGCACTATCGAAACTGGGACCATCGCTGAGGCGTTTAGCCCACCAAACTCGAATCCTGCGAGAAGTGCGCCCGATACGGCACCGCCGAAGGCTCCCGAAAACTGCATCGCCGAGTCGCTGACGCCCTGAACGTTGGTTTTCTGATCTGCAGGCAGGCTGGTGCTCAACAGCGCTGAGCCGGCAACCGTAGCCGCGCTCCAACCGAGGCCAAGTAAGAACAAGCCCCAGGTTATTTGGGTGTGGTTCATTCCAGCTGTGCCCGCCAAGAAGAGCGCGGCGACATAGATGACCTGACCACCGATCACGACCTGGATGCGTCCGACTTTGTCGGCAAGCCAACCGAAGATCGGCGAGAAGGCATACATGCCAGCGATGTGCATCGAGATCGTAAAGCCAACCAAAACCAGAGTTGCGCCGTCGTGCTTCATGTGAACTGGCGTCATCGCCATCACCGAAACCATGACCATGTGGCTGAGTGCAATAGAGATTACCGCGTAGGCGGCAATCGGGTGAGTCGAGAGTGTTGCGAAAGCCGACTTGAGCGAGATCTTGCCTCGGGGCCCGCTGGTTTGGTCTAGAGATTGAGTAACGATCAGTGGGTCTGGCTTGAGCCCGAAGAAGAACACCGTGCTGGCTGCAATTTGCGCGGCAATAGTCAGCAGAAACGGACCGGTAAGCGGTGGCATGTTCAGCGCATTGCCAATGATTTCACCCGGGCCGAACATGTTTGGCCCGACAACAGCGCCGATGGTCGTTGCCCAGACCACAATCGAGAGATCACGACCGGCTGTTCGGGCGCTCGGTAGGTCATTGGCGGCAAATCGAGCTTGCAACCCGGTTGCCGAACCGGCTCCCAGTAGAAAGAGGGCCACGAGCAGGAGTGGAAATGACCTAATTGCAGTGGCCGTGATAACGAGCAAGGCACCCGAAATGGCCAACGAAGCACCGGTCGCAAGGGCAACTCGGCGCCCGCGGGCATAGGCCAAGCGTGATAGCGGGATCGCCCAGATGGCAGCGCCAAGAGTTGAGAAGGTTGCTGCCGCGCCACTCCAAGACTCCGAACCCGAGAGGTCGGCTGCCAGTAGGGCTCCGATCGAGAGGGTTGAGCCCAGTCCGAACCCAGAAAGAATCTGACCCGTGGTTAGCGTGCGGATTGTTTTCCGCTGCAGCGCCTGAAGGGTCTCTTTATTCACTGTGTCAGCCTACTCCCGCGCGGTAAAATGAACGTTCAACGTTTATGAGGTTCAAAATGTCGCAAAAGCCGCTGACTTTGGCTGAAAAAGTCTGGAACGACCACTTGGTCGCGAAGGGCGAAGGTGACGCGCCCGACCTGCTTTACATCGACCTACACCTCATTCACGAGGTAACCAGCCCGCAGGCATTCGACGGCCTTCGCCTAGCCGGCCGACCTGTGCGCCGCCCAGACCTCACAATTGCAACCGAAGACCACAACACCCCAACCTGGGACATCGACAAGCCGATTGCCGACCCAACCAGCCGCACCCAGATCGAGGCGCTTCGCCACAACGCCAAGGAATTCGGCATTCGAATCCACTCGCTCGGCGACATCGAGCAGGGCATCGTCCACGTTGTCGGCCCGCAGCTCGGCCTAACTATGCCTGGCATCACCGTTGTCTGCGGCGACTCACACACCTCAACCCACGGCGCTTTCGGCGCTCTTGCGATGGGAATCGGCACCAGCGAGGTTGAGCACGTGCTCGCCACCCAGACCCTGCCGCTCAAGGCCTTCAAGACCATGGCTATCAACGTCGAGGGCACTCTTCGCCCGGGAGTCACCTCGAAAGACATCATCTTGGCAGTGATTGCGAAGATCGGCACCGGTGGTGGGCAGGGTTACGTGCTCGAATATCGCGGCTCGGCTATTCGCGCGCTTTCGATGGAAGCCCGCATGACCATCTGCAACATGTCAATCGAGGCTGGTGCGAGAGCTGGCATGGTCGCGCCAGACGAAACCACCTACGAGTACCTCAAGGGTCGCCCGCACGCACCCGAGGGCGCTGACTGGGACGCCGCCGTGGCCTACTGGAACACGCTGCCAACCGATGAGGGTGCAACATTCGACGCCGAGGTCTTCCTCGACGCAAACACTCTCGACCCGTTCGTGACCTGGGGCACCAACCCCGGCCAAGGCGTCTCGCTGCTCGACTCGGTGCCAAACCCTGCCGACATCGAAGACCCGAATGAGCGTGCCGCAGCCGAGCGCGCCCTCGAGTACATGGACCTCGCCGCCGGAACCCCGATGAAGGCGATCAAGGTCGACACCGTGTTTCTAGGCTCTTGCACCAACAGTCGCATCGAAGACCTCAGGGCGGCAGCAGCCATCGTCGAAGGCAAGCAAAAGGCTGAAGGTGTGCGCTTCATGGTCGTGCCTGGTTCGGCAAGGGTTCGACTGCAAGCCGAAGCCGAGGGTCTCGACAAAATCTTCAAGGACTTCGGTGCCGAATGGCGCTTCGCCGGCTGCTCGATGTGCCTTGGCATGAACCCAGACCAACTGGCTCCCGGTGAGCGTGCCGCGTCAACCTCGAACCGCAACTTCGAAGGTCGCCAGGGCAAGGGCGCTCGCACCCACCTCGTCTCACCGCTCGTGGCGGCAGCAACCGCGATCAGAGGAACCCTCTCGGCTCCGGCTGATCTGGAGGGCAACTGATGGAAAAGTTTGAAGTTTTCGAAGGGGTCGGCGTGGCGCTTAGGCGCAGCAACGTTGACACCGACCAGATCATCCCGGCCGTTTATCTCAAGCGCATCACCAAGACCGGCTTCGAGGACGCCCTTTTTGCCAGCTGGCGCAACGACCCAGAGTTCATTTTGAACCAGGACGCGTTCAAGCACGGCGAAGTGCTTTTTGCCGGCCCAGACTTCGGAACCGGTTCTTCTCGCGAACACGCTGTTTGGGCGCTTCGCGACTACGGCTTCAAGGCCGTCTTCGCGTCCAAGTTCGCCGACATCTTCAGGGGCAACTCTGGCAAGCAGGGTCTGGTCACCGGTGTGATCTCCGACGAGGCCATCGAGGCCATTTGGCAGCGTCTAGAAGCGAATCCGGGCCTCAAGGCCACCGTTGACCTGGTTGCGAAGGAAGTCCGCGTGGCCGACCTAACCACTCCTTTTGAGATTGACGAATACACTAGGTGGCGTCTACTTGAAGGGCTCGACGACATCGGGCTCACCCTGCGAGACGAGCAATCGATCACCGATTTTGAGGCAAAGCGAGAGTCTTGGAGACCCAAGACACTGCCTGCTAAGGGAGCCTA
>JBILRS010000037.1:0-13581 GCA_044372535.1 Rhodoluna sp. | reverse complement strand
CGGCCTATAAACATGAGGAGCATAAGTACGACTTGCCCAAGAGGCGGCATCGTAGGCAAGATACCCGAGCTGAGACCAACAGTTCCGAAAGCTGAGATCGCCTCGAAAATTAACTTGTCTGTCGAGAAGTCTGTGATTACCTGCAAGAACATAACTGCCGAAATAACGCAGATAAAAGCCAGAGAAATTAGCGTCAGGGCCTGCCGTTGAATCGAGCGCGGAAGCCTTCTGGAACCGATATTCACGGCTGTGTCGCCACGGATCTCCGTCCAGACAATAAAAACCAAGACGGCCGCAGTGGTGACCTTGATTCCACCTGCGGTTGAACCGCTGCCGCCACCGATGAACATCAAAATGTCTGTAGCCAGCATTGAGGCGGAGTCTAAGAGTCCGATGTCAATAGTGTTGAAGCCACCGCTGCGGGCAAAGGCCGAAAGGCTGAAGGCAGTTAGAAGTTTGGTGCCGAGAGACATCGGGCCGAGAGTATCTGGGTTTTCCCATTCGAGCAGCAGATAAATGGCTGTTCCGGCTGCCAACAATATAGCTGAAGCCCAAAGCACAATTCGAGTAGTCAGCGTCCAGTGCAACTTGGACTCGATCACTCCTCCGATACGCCGCGCCTCAACTCGCCCTGCGAGCCGACGTCCAATTTCAAAGACGACTAGGAAACCTAGGCTGCCAACAATTACGTTTAGGGTCACCGGAAGAACGATCCAAGGGTCAGCCTGGAAACGATTCAAACCCTCTCCATAAAGCATGAAGCCAGCATGGTTAAACGAAGCAACCGAGTGGAAGGTACCGTACCAGATGGCTTTGCCAAGGTCATAGTTGTATTCGACAAGAAGCCTGAGACTGAGCACGATTGCAGTGAGAAACTCAAAAGAACCCGAGAGCAACACAATTCTCTTAATCGTCGACTTAATGTCGCCAACCCCAAGGTTTGTTGACTCAGTAGCGCTTAGCGCAGAACTTCGCATTCCTATTCGGCGAGAAAAGAGAACGCCGATCAAAGTGGCAACCGCGAGAATTCCTAGTCCACCAAGTTTGACCATAACCAGAACCATTAGGTGACCTACCGGCGACCAGTAGGTCTCAAAATTCACAGTAGATAGACCCGTAATTGAAATCGCTGATACCGAAGTAAACATTGCGTCCAGGAGGCCGCCGAATTTTCCGTCAGCTCTTGCCACTGGCAAAGTGAGCAGAAGACCACCGATTAGTATGGCCACGGTGTAGATACCCGCAACGATTCTGGCAGGCCTCGGGGTGCGGTTTCGCCACCGCGAAGGGGCCTTACCGCTGCTCAAATTTGGCACTGTTCTAACTTAGTCCTTAAACAAAGCCAAAAGTGGAGCCACCCAGGAGAATCGAACTCCTGACCTGCTCTTTACGAGGGAGCTGCTCTACCGACTGAGCTAGGGTGGCGGGACGTAGAAAAGTTTATCCCAAACCGAGAATTAGGGCTTGAGTCTGGCCAGACGGTCAAGCGCTGCCTGCTCGATCGGAGATTCTGGCCCTATCATCCAGCGAATTGCTACCAGCATGAAGCGAGTGAGCGGAATCACGAAAGATGGCGGACGTTTGAGCCCAAGAAGCTCACGGTAACGATCCGGGAGAGAGATGACGGCTGCTGCGAATAGCAAGGCATAGATAGGACGCACCGAAATCGGGAGCGGCGGGCGCTTGATGAACGACACCACGCGCTTTGTGAGCTCGTCGGCGCGGAGGCAATCGAATTCTGCGATGGCAGCTTCTAGCTCTACGAAGGTCCTTGGGGTCTTGGTTAGGCCGAGAGGCGCAACCGAGCGGCCCCATTTCTCGACGTAGTCGTCCTCGTCAACGGTTCTCTTGCAGAACATGTTGTGAGCGACCAGAAACGATTCGGTGAAAGCCAGGTGCACCCAGAGCAGAAGGTCTTGATCGGCTGCTCGGTAGGCGATGGGTTTGGTGTGCTTGACGTATTCGCCACTGACCCGCTCGTGCAGACGATTCACTCGGCTAGCCTCTCCGGCTACTGCTGCATGAGAACCAAAGGTTGTTACCGTGAGCCAGCGGATTGTGCCTGACAGTCGCCCAAGGGCGTCTTGCTCATATCGAGAGTGCTGTGCCACACCGGCTAGCGATCCGGGGTGAAGAGCCTGCATCAGCAGAGCGCGGATTCCTCCCACGAGAGTGCCGAAGTCGCGGTGAACGATCCAGGGGGCATCGGTGGGCACAAACAACCCGCCGGTTTCTCCGGCACCAATGGTTTCGAGCCATGCCGGAACGCCTTTTGGGTCACCCGAGAGCAAGCGGCGGAACTTGACCGAAAAGAATTCTTGAACGCGATTGTTTTTTAGCACACCGGATCGCTAGCCGGCAGTATGCCTTTGAGGAGGAAGTCATCGACGACGTTTGCCACGCAACTGTTTGAGCGACCGTAGGCGGTGTGCCCCTCGCCCTCGTAGGTGAGCAGGAACCCATTTGCGAGCACATCGCGAGCAAGGTTGACGGCATGCTGATACGGCGTGGCCGGGTCATTGGTGGTACCGATCACGAGAATCGTTGGCGCCCCCTCGGCAGCGTAACTCGCGGGCTTTTGCGCGACAGGGTATGGCCAGTTTGCGCAAACCTCAGCGCCGTTCTGCCAGAACCTTCCGAGAGTTGGGCTGGCAGACAGCATTCGGTTGTTCTGGATTGCAACCGCCTCGGGGCTCGAGTCGGATCTTTGGTCGATGCAGCTGATTGAGATGAATGCTTCAAACATGTTTGAGGAGTAGCTGCCATCTTCGTTGCGGTTGTTGTAGAAATCGGCTAGCTGCATGAAAACCGAACCCTCCTTCGAATCGAAGGCTTCATTGAAGGCCTGCGTTAGGTAGGGCCAGTACTGCTCGGTGTACAGAGCCATGTAGAGGCCCGTGGACGCTGCCACCTGACCAACCATTCGACCGTCACCGGCGGGCAGCGGAGCTTGCGAGACCGTGGTCAGGAACTGTGAAACTCTCGAAAGACCCTGGCTTACCGAGCCGCTAAATGGGCAGTCAGACTGCTTTTCGATGCATTCCTTGAGGTAGTTGCGCAGGGCGAGGTCGAAGCCCTTCAGTTGGTAGAAACTCTTGTCTTCGTCAGAAACCGTTGGATCAATCGCCCCGTCAAGCACGAAAAGCCCGACATTTTTCGGGAACAGAGCGGCATAGGTGGAGCCGAGCAGGGTTCCGTAGGAGTAGCCCAGGTAGTCGAGCTTCGCTTGGCCGAAGACGGCCCGCAGGAGGTCAAGGTCTTTTGCAGCAGAACTGGTGTCGATGAATTGCAGGAATCCGCCGGACCCCTTTTGGCAAGCCTCGATGAACTCGGCAATTGAGACTCGACTAACAGCAAGGTCCTTGGGCGAACCGGCGGGGAATCCGCTGTCGGTGTAGAGGTATTCGTCCATGCGCTTTGAATCGAAGCACTTGATCGGGTTAGAGCCCTTGGTGCCTCGCGGGTCAAACCCGACAATGTTGTAAGCGGACCGCAGAGTTGGTGTGCCAATGGATTCGAAGCTGTCGGTGACCAGGTCAGCGCCAGACGCCCCGGGGCCTCCAGGGTTCACGAACAGAAACTTCTTTGACCCCGAGACTGGCAGGTACTTGAAGAAGAGCTCGAAGGTTTCGCCGTCAGGTTTGTTCCAGTCGATTGGGGCGTCGATGGTTCCGCAAAGGTATGCCCCGCACTTGTAGGTTTCGAGTTCTTGAAGATAAACCGCAGGTAGCCCCTCGGCCGCTGTCGGCTTTGGCTCCGGCTTTGGCGCGATTGCGCAGCCCGCAAGTGAAAGACCCAGGGCGGCAATGGCGATGGCGGCGACAATCTTCTTGAACATCTAGCCCCTTCTCAGACTGGCGCCGAGGGCGTCTAAAACCGTGACGTCGCGAACGTTGCGCGAAATGCGTAGGCGAGCCTCTTCGATAGCGTCCAGTTTTTTGATGGTCTTCGGCGAGTTAGAATTTCCCGCCAAATCGGTGATCTCGGCTGTGAGCTCCTCGTTGACCAGTTCGACTCCCCCGCCGAGCTGAAGGCTCAGGACATCGCGGTATAGGGCGAGCAGGTCGACGAAGATTCGGTCGAGGGCGTCGCGCAGACTTCGGCTATTGCGGCGCTTTTGCGCCTCGTCTAGAGCTTTGAACTCGCTGCGCAACGCTGCCGGGATTGTGTCTGAAGGTGTGAGGCCCATGCTGTGGAGCAGGGCGGCGCGTTCCTCTTCATCGCGCTCCTTCGAAAGTGCGGTGGCGTCTTTTCGAGCGAGCTCGAGCCACTTTTCAGAGGCGATGATGGCGTCGGTCACATCGACAATCTTGATCGCCGAAACCAGGGTTTCGCGCCTGCGGGCGCGGGCCTCGGGGCTGGTCGCGAGTCTGCGTGCCATGCCGACATGGCTTTGAGCTTCGGCTGCAGCCTGACGAGCAAGTTTCGGGGCGATCCCATCGCGCTCAACCAAAAGCTTCGCTACGTCGTCTACCGACGGCACCTTGAGCCCGACACGGCGAACGCGCGACCTAATCGTTGGCAGCATGTCTACCTCAGAGGGGGCGCAGAGAATCCAGATTGTGTTGGCTGGTGGTTCTTCGAGAGTCTTCAGCAGAACGTTGGAGGCCGTCGGGTGCATGCGGTCGGCATCTTCGATGATCAGAATCTTGAACTTGCCCATAGCCGAACCAAAAGCCGCTGACTTCACTAGCTCGCGAATCTCGGCGATGGTGATCTGGACCTTGTCGGTGCTCAGTACCGCGATGTCTGGGTGGGTGCCGGCTTTCGCGACGATGCAGGAGTGGCAGGTGCCACAACCCTGTTCGGGGCACTGAAGCGCTGATGCAAAGGCGAGGGCTAGGTTGCTACGACCCGACCCGGGCGGGCCGGTGATTAGCCAGGAGTGAAATACGCCTTCATCGCGCTTTTTTACCGCCAAGGCAACCTGAGCTACGGCCTCTTCTTGGCCGGCCATCTCGTGCCAGATTGGGGCTTGGCTCATGCAAGCAACTCGGCTACACGGGCTCGAATGAGCTGCTGAATCTCTTCGCGTGACTTCGTAGCGTCAACCACCAAAAAGCGTTCTGGTTCGTTGGCGGCTAGTTCTAGATAGCCCGAGCGAACAGCCGCGAAGAAATCGATCTTCTCGCGCTCGAGACGGTCTGGTTCGGTTCCTGTTTCGTCGCGGCGAGTTCTGGCCGTCTCTGGGTCAAGATCGAGCAGCACTGTCAGCTTCGGGAGGAGTCCGTTGGTAGCCCAGAGCGAAAGATCACGGATCTCTTTGGTCTCGAGCTCTCTGCCGGCGCCCTGGTAGGCAACCGAGGAGTCAAGGTAGCGATCGGCAATCACAACTTTGCCGGCTTCTAGCGCGGGGCGAATCTTGGTGGCAACGTGGTGAGAACGATCAGCGGCGTAAAGAAGTGCTTCGGCACGAGGTGACACGTCACCCTTGCGGTGCAACAGCAGGTGACGGATTTCTTGACCAAGATCGGTGCCACCAGGTTCAAAAGACCTCACGACGTCAAACCCGCGAGCGCGCACAAACTCCTCGAGTTCGTCGGCTTGAGTGGACTTGCCCACGCCGTCGATTCCCTCAAACGAGATGAACAATCCAGGCACTACTTCTTCTTTCGAGAACCGGCTTTAACAACGCGTGTTGCGGTGCGAACCTTCTTTGCTTTGGCCGGCGCTTGGCCCGGCTCTAGTCCTAGTTTCTCACGGCGAATGGCAAGTAGCTCAAACGCGCGATCCGGAGCCATCTCTTCGAGCGACTCCTCCTTCGGCACGGTTGCATTGACGAAACCGTCTGTCACGTAAGCGCCGAACTGACCGGTCTTCGCGTAAACCATTCCCTTAGATTCAGGGTCTTCGCCAAACTCTCGAAGCGGGGTTGCCGCTGTCCTGCGGCCTCCATACTTCGGCTGAGCGTAAAGCGCCAGAGCCTCCTCGAGAGTCATCGAGAAGATCTGCTCTTCGGCAGCTAGGGAGCGGGAGTCGGTGCCCTTCTTTAGGTAAGGGCCAAACTTGCCGTTCTGGGCGGTGATGTTGTTGCCAGACTCCGGGTCAACACCTACCACGCGTGGCAGAGCAAGAAGCTTGAGGGCGGTTTCGAGATCGATGGTGTGTGGGTCCATGCTCTTGAAAAGCGATGCGGTCTTCGGCTTGGCAGCCTTTTCGTCATCGAGCACGATGTAAGGGCCAAAGCGACCAACCTTGAACAGGATGTTGTTGCCAGACTCTGGGTCAACGCCAAGTATTCGGTCGGTTACAACCGGCGCATCAACTAGCTCCTGAGCCTTCGCCGGCGTGAGTTCGTCCGGGGTCAGCTCTTCGGGGATATTGATGATTCGGCGACCATTTTCGTCGGCACCCGGGGCGTCGGCCGCACCAAACACCTCAAGATACGGGCCATACTGGCCGGTTCTCAGAGTGATTTCGTCGGTGATTGAAATCGAGTTGATGGCTCTCGGGTCTTGATCCAATATGTTTTCAGCAGTTGGCTGCAAACCAACCATGTCGCCGCCACCGAAGTAGAACTGTTTCAGCCAAACCAATCGGTCGACTTCGCCATCGGCGATGCGGTCGAGGTCTTCCTCCATTGCGGCGGTGAACTTGTAGTCGATCAACTTGCCGAAGTTCTCTTCGAGGAACCTGGTGACTGTGAAGGCGATCCACTCTGGCACGAGTGCCTGGCCGCGCTTAGAAACGTAACCCTTGGCGACGATGTTAGACATGATCGCGGCGTAGGTCGAAGGTCGCCCGATGCCGTCTTCTTCAAGAGCCTTCACCAGGCTTGCCTCAGTGTAGCGAGGCGGTGGTGAGGTTAGGTGATCTTTGGCGTAGACGTTAGAAATCTTGACAGCCTGCCCAACCGTGAGGTTTGGCAGCTTTGCTTCTTCGTTGTCTTCGGCGTTGCGAGACTCGTCGGTGCTCTCCTCGTAGGCCGCTAAGAAGCCCTTGAATGTTACGACTGTTCCGCTGGCTGTGAACTCTGCCGTGCGACCATCGGCTAGGGGGCCGACCCCAATGCGCACTGTCGTGGTCGAAACCTTCGCGTCTTGCATCTGCGAAGCGATGGTGCGCTTCCAGATCAGCTCGTAAAGCTCAAGGGCTCTGCCGTTCAAAACACTCGCTAGCTCGCTCGGGCGCTTGAACTCTTCACCAGCGGGGCGGATAGCCTCGTGCGCCTCTTGCGCGTTCTTCGACTTGCCCGTGTAAACGCGTGGGCTGTCGGCAACCAGTTCGGAACCGAACATCTCGGCAGCCTGCTTGCGAGCCGCAGCAATAGCCTGAGCCGAAAGGGTTGGCGAGTCGGTTCGCATGTAAGTGATGTGACCTTCTTGATACAGCGACTGGGCGGTGTCCATAGTCTGTTTCGCAGACATACGGAGCTTGCGCGAGGCCTCTTGCTGAAGGGTCGAAGTTGTGAACGGTGCTGCTGGGCGGCGAGTGCTCGGCTTTGACTCGACCGAGGTGATGGCTACCTTGACAGCCGGGTTAGAAACCGCACCGGCTAACGCGAAGGCGGCCTCCCGGTCTAGCAAAATCACATCGGACTTCATCTCACCGAGGTCGTTAAAGGAGTCACCGGTGGCGATTCTCTTGCCGTCGACCGAAAGCAACTTTGCCTCGAACTCGTTCTCGCCAGGCTTTTCGGTGTCGAAGGTGGCCTTGACGTCGTAGTAGGAAGCTGAGACGAACGCCATGCGCTCACGCTCACGCTCAACAACCAAGCGAACTGCTGGAGACTGGACTCGACCGGCACTCAAGCCTCGGTTTACCTTGCGCCAGAGCACGGGTGAGATCTCGTAACCAAACAAACGGTCGACGATTCGGCGGGTCTCTTGGGCCTGAACCAGATCGTCATCGAGGTCGCGGGTGTGTTCTAGCGCTCCCTGAATAGCTTCTTTCGTGATCTCGTGAAAGACCATTCGCTTCACGGGAACCTTTGGCTTCAATACCTGCAGTAGGTGCCAGGCGATTGCTTCACCTTCGCGGTCTTCATCTGTTGCCAGGAAGACTTCGTCAGCCCCCTTAAGAGCCGCCTTCAGCTCGGTAACCGTCTTCGACTTACCGGCGCTAATCGCGTAGTAGGGCTCGAAGTCGTTCTCGATGTTGATCGCGAACTTTCCGAATGGGCCCTTTTTCAGCTCTTTTGGCAGATCGCGCGGCTCAACGAGCTCGCGAATGTGACCAACCGAGGCAAGGACGGTGTAGTCGTTGCCCAGGTACTTCGAGATCGTCTTAGCCTTTGCAGGCGACTCAACGATTACGAGTTTGTTAGCCAAATGGTGCTCCTAAAGGATTTTTGTTACTTGACGAGACGGAAGAACATCATCGGGTAGCGGTAGTTTTCGCCGCGGGATGCTGCGACCGATGCCATGATGCCGAAAATGATGATCAGGATTGGCAGGAAGGACAGCGGCACGAATAGCAACAAGGCGATGCCCAAGGTTGGAATGCTCAGAAGCAAAATCGCGAGCGATAGACCAACCGAGAGGATGATCCACTGCAGTTGAAAGTTCAGAGCCTCAGTCGACTGGTCGCGAACATAGCGGTCACGCCTTGCAGTCTCGGTGCTCCTGATAATCAACGGCACGATGAAACCGGTGAGAATGCCCCCGATGTGAGCCCACATTGCTGTGCTGTTTGACGAGTTAGCAGGCTGGTAGGTGTTGCCCGGTGCCTGGTAAGTGTTGGCGGTAACGCCAATAGATGAACCACAGTTCGCGCAGAAAGCTGCGCCGTTTGCAGCGGCTCCGCAGTTGTTACAGAAAGCAGACATATTTTCCTCCCTAGATCCCGGCACGTGCCTCAGCAACTATAGACGGGTTTATTCGGACACTAACGTACACGCTAAATCTGACAACTTGGCAAATTGCGAGCTCGGCTTGGTTCTGAGCCACTACTAACGCGGCAACCTCACAGGGTATTCCCGTTGCCAAACCACGGAGTGAATCGGCGGCTGCGAGGGCCCCCTGATCAGCAGCAACCTGCGCCCGAGCCCTGGCAACCAAGTCTTCGATTGGCAGCTGCAGCAGCGCAAAAAGTGAAACCAGCATTGCGATTAAACCGAGACCGAGAATCGTTCCCGACCCCGCTTCGGCTAGAGACCAATTTTTCTGGCGCATGACTTTTCTTCAATCACGATTGGTTGCGTTTGAGCTGTGGCGACAACGCAGGCGAAGTCACTCAGATACTCAACCCTGGTAGAAACACCAAGTTGCTTGGCCAGCGGCTCGATGGTTTCGCCGCGCGCGAGGGCTCTCGCCATCGATCCGGCGGCGTAGGTGACTTGGACCTTTTGCACCCCGAGCACCAAGCCGCCTATCAGCGCAGCGCCAACCAGCATGACCGAGGGCAGCACAACCGCCAGCTCGGCGGTGACGCTACCCGTTTGGGTTCGAAAAAGTGAGGGCACTTTTCACCAGACCGAGAAGCATCTGCTTCACTTCTTCGCTTCGCATGATCACCACCAGCAGACCGGCAAACCCGACGGCAGCCATTGTCGCGATTGCATATTCGGCTGTTGCCGAACCCTGTTCTGACTTCAACATTTCTTCTCCTTCTTATATGGGTTATTTCGGTTAGGTTCCCCTGAGCATTGACACCGCTAGTGGCACAACCGCGATGAGCACAAACGCCGGTAGAACAGCTACCCCCAGCGGCCACATCAGACGGATGCCGGCCTGCTGGATTTTCTTTTCGCTGGACACCCGCCAGCTCAGCCGCAATCGGTCGGCTTCGGCACGCGCCAGTCTCGAAATTGCTAATCCGGTATCGGCTGAGGTTTCTAGAAGCGCGGCAAGTTCTGGTTGGTGCCCGAAGATTTTCTCAACCTCTCTGGTTGCAACGGTCGGTGGGAGCCCCGCGCTCAGCGCAGAGGCAAACGCGTCTAGCGCAGCACCGGGGTCGTGCACCTCGGGTTGCGCCGCGGCAAGGATCCGTTGGCTCCAGCGACGCCCAAAAAGCAGTAGCCCTGCGCCCAGCACAATCGAGGCAGTTGTTATCGGGTTTAGCGAGTTCAGCACGCGCATGCCTAGCAGTTGAGCCCCCAGGAGCACCAGAACGGGCAAGACGGTAACGAGGCGTGCCGAAGCGCGCGGCCCACTTGCAGCAACCTCGAGTGCGGCCACGGCTTTGGCCTGCTCCGCCTCAACCTGAGCCAGTCGTTCTAGGTTCTCGGCAGGAGCCGAACCGAGCTGCTCGCACAAGGCTAAGGCTTGATGGGCTGACTGATTTGGCTCAAAGCGGCGCTTCACATCGGTCACGCTCATGCCAGCTCTCAGCGCAGCCGCTATGGTTGCCGTCTCACTCAAAGAGCTCACCCAATCTCGCTACCCGAAACTGTCGACCCTCAATATGAATAACGCTATCGATTGCGGTCTTCGCCAGCGCGATGGTTGTATCTGGTGAAAACCCCGACATCAGCCCCAGAGCGATCAACCTGTCTGGAACCGCGGCTAGTGAATTCGCGTGCAGAGTTGCAGCCGAGCCGGAGTGCCCGGTGTTCAGCGCTTGCAGCAGGAGCCCGAACTCCGACCCGCGCACCTCACCGAGCACGATTCGGTCTGGCCGCATTCGAAGCGCTTCGCGAAACAGGCGTTCGACACCCAGCTCTCCCCTACCCTCGATGTTCGCCTGCCTCGCGACGAGTGAAACAAAGTTGGTTCGCTCAAACCCCAACTCGGCGACGTCTTCTATCGTGATCACGCGATCGTCAAGTTTCGAGAGCATCGATCGAATAAGCGTCGTCTTTCCGGCGCCGGTCGCACCGCTCACCAAAAAGTTTTTGCGCTCGCGAACCAATTCTTGTAATTCGACGGCAACCTCGATCACCCGAGCAGAGTGCTTGCGAATCGAGAGCAGCGGCTGCTCTGATACTCCGGCGGCAAGAACTGCGTGGACGCGCATGCCATCAACCGATACATCGGCAAAAGGATTCGCCAGATCGAGGTGGCGGCCTCCGCGGTCGCAGAGCTCGACAGCTAGGCGAGCAACCTCGTCTTCGCCCAGTCCGAGCTCTAGGCGTTGCCAAACACCTCGAATCAAGGCGAAAGCGTCTGACCCGTTCAGCACCAGATCTGTGAGGCCATCCTGAGAAAGTTGCTCGTCTAAAACCATGAGGCAAGAATCACAAAACTTGGTGGCAATTACGCACCGTATCTAAATGTGTGGAAAACCCCACTTAAAAAGGTGCCGGCAGGTTCTGGGGGAGAACCTGCCGGCAGGCGGTACCTATTGGGGGAATCGGTACCGCAGGATGGCACGAAGCCATCTCCTAAAGTCTAAGCGCAAGTCGGTAACGATTCTTGCTTTTCCACAAGTTCACAGGAAGTTTTATGTCAGGATTACGAAACAGGCTCCAAACAGAAAGAACCCGATGGCTGAATCAATTGAAAGCCAGTCACGAGAGACTCGGCACTTTGCCCCCTCGGCAGCATTTGCCGCTAACGCGCAGGCAAAACCAGAGATCTACGACCGCGCCAAAGCTGATCGACTCGGCTTCTGGGCCGAGCAGGCCAGGCAGTTGCACTGGCACAAGCCATTCACCAAAACTCTCGACTGGTCTGATGCACCATTCGCCAAGTGGTTTGACGACGGCGAACTAAACGTTGCCTACAACTGCCTCGACCGCCACGTGCTTGCCGGCAACGGCGATCGCGTCGCCCTTCACTTCGAGGGTGAGCCGGGTGACTCGAAGTCTTATACCTACGCAGAGCTAACCGCCGAGGTAAAGCGGGCGGCCAACGTGCTGACCAGCCTTGGCATCAATCGTGGCGACCGCGTTGCCATCTACCTGCCGATGATTGCCGAGGCAGTGATCTCGATGCTTGCCGTCGCTCGCGTTGGCGCAGTTCACTCGGTTGTCTTTGGTGGCTTTTCTTCCGAGTCGCTCGCAACGCGCATCCAAGACGCGCAGGCGAAACTTGTGATTACCGCAGACGGTGGTTACCGCAGGGGCAAAGCCAGCGCCCTCAAGCCAGCTGTTGACGAAGCGCTCAAAGACAACAACTGCCCAACCATCGAGAACGTTTTGGTGGTGAAGCGCACCGGTGAAGACATTTCCTGGAACGCCAAGGACGTCTGGTGGAGCGAAGCGATGGCTGCAGCCGATTCGGAGCATGAGGCCGAGGCGTTCCCCGCAGAAAACCCGCTGTTCATCCTCTACACCTCCGGCACAACCGGCAAGCCGAAGGGAATCCTGCACACCTCGGGCGGCTACCTGACCCAGGCCGCATACACTCACCGCAACGTCTTCGACCTGCGCCCGGAGAGCGATATCTACTGGTGCACCGCCGACGTCGGCTGGATCACTGGTCACTCTTACGTTGCCTACGGCCCACTCGCCAATGGAGCAACCCAGGTTATCTACGAGGGAACCCCGGACGCACCCCACCACGGACGCTGGTGGGAGATTATTCAAAAATACAAAGTGACCATTCTTTACACAGCGCCAACCGCGATCCGCTCTTTTATGAAGCTCGGACGCGAGATCCCAGACAAATTCGATCTGTCTTCATTGCGCGTCCTCGGTTCGGTTGGAGAACCAATCAACCCTGAAGCATGGATGTGGTACCGCGAGGTTATTGGCGGCAATCAGGCTCCGATCGTGGACACCTGGTGGCAGACCGAGACCGGGGCAATCATGATTTCGCCGCTACCCGGCATAACCGACACCAAACCTGGCTCGGCTCAGGTTCCGCTGCCCGGAATCATCGTCAAGGTGGTTGGCGAAGACGGCGTAGAGCTTGAGAGAGGCCAGGGCGGTTACCTCACAATCGCTGAGCCTTGGCCTTCGATGCTGCGCGGAATCTGGGGCGACCCGGAGCGTTTCAAAGAGACTTACTGGGAGCGCTTCAAGGGGCAGTATTTCGCGGGCGACGGCGCAAAAACAGACACTGACGGCGACATCTGGTTCCTCGGGCGCGTGGACGACGTGATGAACGTCTCAGGGCACCGACTGTCAACCACCGAGATCGAATCGGCGCTGGTTTCTCACCCATGGGTAGCCGAAGCGGCAGTGGTCGGGGCCAAAGACGAAACCACCGGTCAGGCCGTTGTTGCCTTTGTGATTCTGCGCCTCGACCAGGTTCAAGCCGCTGGCTCAGACGCCGACGTGAGCCGCATTCTTCGGGATCACGTTGCCAAAGAGATCGGGCCGATCGCTAAGCCTCGTCAGATCATGGTGGTCGCCGAGTTGCCCAAGACTCGCTCGGGCAAAATCATGCGTCGACTGCTTCGTGACGTTGCCGAAGACCGACCGATAGGCGATGTGACGACCCTGGCAGACACCACGGTGATGAACATCATCAGCGGCAAAATCGCCGCTGGCGCCAACGACTAGTTACTGAAACTCGACGATTAGTTCGAGCTCTACTGGTGAATCCAGTGGTAAAACTGGCACGCCTACCGCACTGCGCGCGTGAGCACCCTTTTCGCCGAAGACCTCGCCCAAAAACTCTGATGCGCCGTTGATTACGCCCGGCTGACCAGAAAACTCCGGCACCGAGGCAACGAATCCAACCAGCTTGACCACGCGGGTTACTCGATCGAGGTCACCGATGACAAGCTTCACAGCGGCGAGCGCGTTCAGCA
>JBILRS010000099.1:0-3623 GCA_044372535.1 Rhodoluna sp. | reverse complement strand
GCCAGTGCTTTGGCGATTTCGGTTAGCTGCCACAGGGCTGTCGGTAGCGACTCGACGACTCGTGAAGGGTCAACCTCTACCTCCATCTCTCGAAACAGCTCGAGTGCCATGTTTTTGGCCACCGAGTCGCTGATTAGCCCATACTTTGTTGGCTCATTGGTCAAAAAGATGTTTTGAGCGACCGTCAGGGTTGGGATCAGCGAAAACTCCTGAAAAACCATGCCGATTCCGGCCTTCTTAGCTGCGAAGGTGTCGGTGATGTCCACGCTCACACCGGCAACGCTGATGCTGCCGGAATCTTTCGGGTAAACGCCTTGAAGAATCTTCATGAGGGTGGACTTGCCAGCGCCGTTTTCACCAGCCAAAGCGTGCACTTCGCCAACGGTGACGCTGAAGTCAACGTTTTTGAGTACAGGGTTTGTGCCAAATGACTTTTGGATTCCCAGCATCTCGATAGCTGGTGAAACGGCGCTACTCATTACTGGGTCACCTTGCCTGTTGCTCGGTCAAGCTGTGGGACTTTAGTCCACTGACCGGTTTGGGCAGAGCGAAGGATTGCGTCGTCGATTAGAGCGACCTGGTAACCGTCACCGAAGTCCGGGCGCACTGGTTCGCCGCCGGCAATGGCGGTGAAGAGATCGTGTGCCTCAATGATCTTGGTCTCGCCGTAACCGATGCCCAAGGCCGGAATCGGCCACAGGCTCTCGCCATTCGGGTGGTTAGGTCCGGTGTACACGGTTCTAAAGCCGCGACGGTCGTCGCCATCAGACTTGAAGCAGACCTGCAGCTCGTCACGGTTTTCGTAGTTGAATGCGATTGAGCCCTCGGTGCCGTGGATCTCCAGGGTGATGAAATTGTTGCGACCCCAGGCGTTTCTGGTCGCTTCAACCGAGCCGATCGCTCCGTTGGCAAACTTCAGCAGCGAGAGAACCTCGTCTTCGACATCGACTTTGCCCTTAGGTGCGTCGGAGCCGCTCTTCGAGTTACCAAGAGAGTCTGCGCCTGATTGCTGCAGCGGACGCTCGGTGATGATGTGGTTGGTGAGCGCAGAAACTTCGGTCACCTCGCCAGCAAGGTAGCGGGCCATGTCTAGGACGTGCGTAAGAATGTCTCCGACCGCGCCCGAGCCGGCGATGTCCTTCTGAAATCGCCAAGAGAGGGGAGCGTTAGGGTCGGCAGACCAGTCCTGCAAGTAGGTGGCCCTGAAGTTGATGATTCGACCGATTGCACCCTCGTCGATGTAGCGCTTCGCAAGTGCGACCGCTGGGGTGCGACGGTAGTTGAAGGCGACCATGTTTACGGCCTTTGAGTCTCTTGCGGCCTCGTACATCTCGGCAGCTTCTTCGACTGTTCGAGCAAGTGGCTTCTCGCAGATAACGTGCTTGCCGGCCTTCAAAGCCGCAATGGCAATAGCCGCGTGGGAGTTGTTTGGAGTAGCAATGTCAACCAGATCAATGTCCGGGTTGTTGATGATGGTGTTCCAGTCGCTGGTCGAGTTGGCAAAACCAAACCGAGTGGCGGCATCCTGGGCCATCTTGTCGTTGAACTCTGCGACCGTGTGCTTGACCGGCATAATCTCGGTTGGCCAAAAGAACATCGGCACCGCCGAGTAGGCGAGCGAGTGAGCTTTACCCATGAACCCGCCGCCGATAAGCCCTACGTTGATCTGTTTCATTGTTTTTCCTTATCTAAAATGGATATTGCCCAGATGGATGGGTGGTACAGAGGGTTGGGTGTTTTGGCACCCAACCCTCTGTTTCTTTTGCTACTTCTTGAATACGCTCGACACCGAAGCCGGTGCGTCAACGCTGTAAACCGTCTTCCAGGCTTCCAACACGTTGTCGTGGCTAACCGGAAGTGCACCGAGAGCTACGAAGATCGGTAGTCCGGTCTTTCCGATTACTGCACCTGCACCCAGACGAGCCTCAGCAACTCCCTGGTCGTATGGACGCTGTGCGCCCAGACCAACGATTAGCTCTTTCTTGGCAAGCTGGATTGCAACGTTGGTACCGAGGTCCTGAGTAGCGATCTTTAGGTCAAGACGGCCAGACTCACGAGCCGCGGCCATGATGCCCTCAGCAGGTACGTCCCAAACGCCCCAGATACCATCTAGGTCAGGGTGCTTGGTTAGCATAGCGGTAGCTGCAGCCTGTGCGTCACCGGCGAAGTCAGGTCCGCCAATGCCCTTTTCCTCAACGATTTCAACGTTAGGGTAGGCGGCGATTGCTTTCTTGAAGCCGTCGTAACGCTGCTTGGTGACGAAGAAGTCTGCATCGTGGTAGATCAGACCGATCTTGCCCTTACCGTTCAGAGCCCTTGCCATAAGGTGAGCCGAAGCTTCACCGTTACCCTGGTTGTCTGCAGAAACTACAGATACGTAGTCTTTGCCGCCAACCATGCCAGCTGGAACGTTGTCCATGAAGACCAACTTGATTCCCGCTGCTGCGGCTTTCTTGTAAGCAGCCGAGGTGGCTACTGGGTCGGTTGGGATCGAGACGATGATGTCTGGGTTTAGAGCCATAACGGTCTCTAGGTCAGATACCTGCTTCTCAGGCTTGAATTCACCGTCGGTAACGGCTACAACTTCGATGCCTAGGCGAGCGAATTCGGCCTTCAGACCGGCGACCTGTGCGGTTGACCAGTCGTTACCCGAGTAGTGCATAACGATTGCTGCGGTGTAATTGCCAGCCTTGATCTGCTCGACCTCAGCATCGGTTAGCTCCGTCGACTCGAAAGGCGATGGGGTTTCTCCGTTAGGGCCAAGGCTTAGAACCTGACCGGCAAGTTCGGCTAGAGCTGCGTCAACCTGTGCGGCGATCGCGGCGTCTACGGTTCCGTCTGTTTGCCCGTCACTACCGTTAACTGAGCATCCGGCAAGCGCGAAAATCAACGCTGCGCTCACCCCGATGCTTGCTATCAATTTCTTCATTTGAATCTCCTTGATTTGTTGATTGTTGATGGATGGGTGGTTCCTCTAGAGGGCGAAGAGCTTCTCTAGATACCTCTTTGATATTTCAGCGGCAACCTTTGGGTCACCGTTATAGGAGTCAAGCTCGACGAGAAGCCAGCTGTCGTAGCTTGCCCGTCTGATTGCTCCAAGAATTGCCTCGAAGTCGATGTCTCCTTCGCCCAGCGGCGTGAACTGCCCGGTCTTGGCCGAGAAGTCCTTGAAGTGGACGTGCTTTAGGCGGTCGCCGTAGCGGTCGATCGCTTCAACCGGGTCGATGCCAGAGGCCACAAGGTGCGCGGTGTCTGGGCAGAAGCCGATTGAGCAGCTATCCATGATGTTGTGAAAGCCTTCTAGGGTTTCTGAGATCGTGCCCAAGTGCGGGTGAAAGCTGCTCTCGAGACCATTGACTCTGGCGATGTCGGCAGCCATGTCTAGGCCTCGACCAACCTTCTTGAAGTCATCAGCCTTTGGGCCATCTGGGCGCTTGGCGCCACCGCCAACAACAAGACGACTCGCACCAAACTTCTTTGCGAGTAGAGCAGCACGCTCGATCTTGTAAAGCTCGTCGTCGAGAATTTCGTCGTAGATGAAGTTGGCGCCGGTGTAAACCGACTCCAAAACAATGTTGTTCTCACGGAGTACCGAGAGAAGCTCTTCTGGGTTGTTCTCGAAC
>JBILRS010000071.1:0-7042 GCA_044372535.1 Rhodoluna sp. | reverse complement strand
GTACCCAACCCTGAAGGACTTCGAAAAGGCGACCGGCATTAAGGTTGAGTACGCTACCAAGGTTGACGACAACAACACCTACTACGCGAGCATCAAGAACCAGCTGGCTGCAGGCACCGACACCGGCGCAGACACCTTCTGCCTCACCGACTGGATGGTTAGCCGCCTAATTGCAGACGACAACCTGGCCGAGCTTGACTACAACAACCTGCCTAACGTCACCGCGCACCTAGACCCAGCCTTCAAGGGCGTCGGCAGCTTCGGCGACTTTGATCCAGAGCGCACCCACTCGCTGCCATGGAAGGGCATCATCGCCGCCATCGGTTACCACAAGGCGAACTACAAGGAGGCAACCGGCAAGGATGCCCCAACCACGCTAGAGGACCTTTGGGTTCCTGAGCTTAAGGGCAAGATCGAGGTTCTTTCTGAGATGCGCGACACCCTCGGAATCATCATGATGGCCAGCGGGGTCGACATTGCAAACTTCACCGAGTCGGAGTTCAACGCTGCGCTTGACCTGTTCAAAGAGAAGGTCACCAGCGGTCACATTCGCGGTGTGAAGGGCAACAGCTACATCGAGGACTACATCAACGGTGACGCGATTGCCGGAATCGTTTGGGCTGGCGACTTGATCGCTACCAACCTCGAGCTGGAGTCTCCTGAGTTGGACTACGTTCTTCTCGACACCGGTTCGACCTTCGCAACCGACAACTTCGTGATTCCTAAGGGAGCGAAGAACAAGGCGCTCGCCGAGTCTCTGATCAACTACTACTTCGACCCAGCAGTTATTGCTAAGTCTTCGATCGGTGGCGTCTTCTACGTGCCACCAGTGACCGGGGTCAAGGAAATCGTTGCCGAGACCAACCCAGAGTTGGCAGAGAACGAACTTCTGTTCCCTTCGGCAGAGACCTACGCAACCAAGTTGCGTCAGTTCAGAAAGCTCACCCCTGAAGAAGACAACAAGTTCTCGCAGGCCTGGTCTGACGTTTCTAACGGAGTTGTATAGTTGGCCGGCGACCTATCTGTCGCAGGTGCCGATCTAGAACTTATTGACGTCCGCAAGGACTTTCCGGGCTTCACCGCCCTGGATGACATGGATCTGAAGATCCCTGCTGGCGAGTTTTTCGCACTGCTCGGGCCTTCGGGTTGCGGCAAAACGACAACGCTGAGAATCGTTGCCGGGCTCGAGACTCCAACCGCGGGTCAAGTGCTCATTGGTGGCAAGGACATCACCGCGACTAAGCCGCATGAACGTCCGGTCAATACCGTGTTTCAGTCGTACGCACTGTTCCCGCACATGACGATTCTGGACAACGTGGCTTTCGGTTTGCGCCAGCGCAAGATCGAAGATCCGATGGCAAAGGCTCAGGCCGCTCTCGACCTAGTTGAGCTCGGGCACATCGGCGCCAGAAGGCCACAGCAACTCTCAGGTGGGCAACAGCAGCGAGTAGCTCTCGCGCGTGCGCTAGTCAACCGCCCGGCACTGTTGCTGCTCGACGAGCCTCTGGGTGCACTGGATCTAAAGCTTCGACGTCAAATGCAGATCGAGTTGAAGGCCATTCAAATGGAAGTCGGCCTAACCTTCCTGCACGTGACTCACGATCAGGAAGAAGCCATGGACATGGCAGACACCGTCGCCGTGATGAACAAGGGACGTATCGAGCAGATGGGTGCTCCCGAAGCGCTCTACGACCGACCAAAGACCGCTTTCGTCTCTAGATTCCTCGGCCAGTCTGACCTTTTCATCGGCAAGGTTGTTGAATCGAATGCCAACTCGGTTTCGATCGAAGTCGGTGGCTCGAAAATCACCGTCGACAAGAGACGCGCAGAAAAGCACGAGGGAACGATTGCAATCGGTGTTCGACCTGAGAAGGCGACCTTCCACGAAGAGAAGCCAAACCTCGGCGCTGACCATGTTCTTATCGGTCCTGGTGAGATCATCGACATTCGCTTCACCGGTGTGAGCAACCAGTACCTCATTGACATTCCGAACATCGGCGAGATAACGGTCTTCGCTCAAAACGTGGGCAAGAGCCCGGTTGTTGAGCTCGGTGCACAGGTGTGGGTGTCTTGGAAGGTTGAGCACTCGTTTGGTTTGCGCGACCTGCCAGACGGCACCGAAGACCAGGAGTAGTTTTGGCATTCGCAGCGTTCGGTTCAAATGCACCAGCAACGAAGGGGCAGACCAAGTCTGGCCGAATCGTGCTGGCTCTGTTGCTCCCCGGGCTTCTTTACCTCGCGCTGTTTTTCTTTATCCCGCTAGTGTCTCTAGTGATGACCTCGCTTCAGGAGCCAGATGGTTCTGGAGCCATCGGCAAGTACCAACCGGCCCTCAATTTCGGCAACTACGTCGATGTCGTCGGTAAGTACCTCCCTCAGATTGGCCGCTCTTTCGGTTTCGCGCTGGTGGCAACCATCATCGCGCTGCTCATCTCTTACCCGCTGGCCTACTTCATCGGCGTGAAGCTACGCAATCGCCCGATTCTTCAGCGAATGATGCTCACCCTCGTTATCGCACCATTCTTCATCTCGTTCCTGCTGCGCACCATCGCCTGGAAGCAGATGCTCGCCGACCGTTCGCCGATCATCGAGTGGGCCCATCAGGTCGGCCTGTTAGCGCCGGATCAGTCATTCATCGGTTCCGAAGCGGCTGTGGTTTTTGGTTTGGTCTATAACTTCATCCCGTTTATGACCCTGCCTCTTTACACCAGCTTGGAGCGCTTGGACCTTCGTTACCTAGAGGCTGGTTCCGACCTTTACGCGAGCCCGGTCCGAGTTTTCGGCAAGGTAACCCTGCCGCTGTCGATGCCGGGCATCATCTCGGGAACCCTGCTGACCTTCATCCCGATAGCCGGCGACTACGTGAACGCGAGTAGAGACTTCCTCGGTTCTTCTAGGACGTCGATGATCGGAACGATGGTCGACACCGACTTCTTGCAAACCAGAAATTACCCAGCTGCTTCGGCGATGTCGGTCGTGCTCATGGGCTTGATTTTGATTTTGGTTGTTGCTTACGTTCGTAGAAGCGGAACGGAGGACCTCCTCTAATGAAGCTCCTCGACACCTTCTGGTCTGGCATCAAGCGCGGTTCGCTGCCGATTTATTCGACCCTTGCTCTGATCTTTTTGCTGATCCCGATCTTCTACACGATCTTTTTCTCGTTTAACAAGTCGGGTCGCCGAAACACGGTTTGGAACGAGTTCACGCTAGACAACTGGCTCAACATTTGCGGCCGCCAAGACCTCTGTAACGCGGTTGGTAACTCGCTGCTGATCAGCTTGATTTCGACCCTGATCGCAACAGCTCTCGGCACCGCCCTGGCAATCGCGCTCGTGCGCTATCGATTCAAGTTCCGCTCGACAGTGAACTTCGCCCTGTTTTTGCCGATGGCAACACCAGAGATCGTCATGGGTGCCGGTCTTGCGGGGCTTTTCTTCAGCGCCAGCATCGGCCCTGGCTTCGTACCTACGGTTTTGGCTCACGTGATGTTCTGCCTGAGCTTCGTGGTCGTGACCGTCAAGGCGCGCGTGCAGACTCTCGACCCGGCTCTCGAAGAGGCTGGGCGTGACCTTTACGCCAACCCGAGCCAAGTTTTTTGGAAGATCACGTTTCCGCTTCTTTTGCCAGGAATCCTCTCGGCAGCGCTGCTCTCTTTCGCGCTCTCGTTCGACGACTTCATCATCACTTACTTCAACTCGGGTTCGGTAGACACGTTCCCGAAGTTCGTCTATGTGGCGGCCAAGGGTGGCGTTCCGGCTCAGGCCAACGTGATTGCGTCCTCGGTGTTCTTGTTAGCCATTCTGATCGTGCTGATTACCCAAATCTCGGGTCACCTAAAGCGCAAGCGTCTCGCGCAGGTCAAATAGCAGTTATTGCTTAGAGGCTGGCTAGGCCGGCTTCTACAACATCGAGCGCTTCGTTGAGCAGTGCGTCGGTGATGGCAAGCGGTGGCAAGAAGCGAATCACGTTTCCGAAGGTTCCCGCGTTCAGAACCAAGACACCGTTCGAGGTGCAGTGCTTGACTACCTTCTCGACAGCCGAGGCGTTCGGGGTTAGTTTGCCGTCATCCTCAACGAACTCGATAGCGATCATTGCGCCGCGACCGCGGACATCGCCGATCACCGGGAACTTAGCCTTCATTGCGCCTAGACGCTCGAGAAGGATCCTCTCGATGCGTTGAGCGGACTCGAAGACACCGCCCGCTTCGATTTGCTCCAGGACGGATACGGCGGCGGCTGCTGCTACCGGGTTACCGCCGTAGGTGCCACCGATTCCGCCGGCGTGTGATGAGTCCATGATTTCGGCGCGACCGGTGACTGCCGAGATCGGCATACCGCCAGCGATTCCCTTGGCGATGGTGACTAGGTCAGGCTCGAAGCCTTCCTCCCAGTCGCTCGCGAACCAGCTACCGGTGCGGGCGATACCCGACTGAACCTCGTCTGCGACCATGACGATACCGTTGGCGCGGCACCAGTCCTGGAGGGTCTTCAAGAAGCCAGGGGCTGGGACTATGAAGCCACCCTCGCCTTGGATCGGCTCGATAACGACGGCAGCGAGGTTTGCTGCGCCAACGCGCTTCTCCATGTAGGTGATTGCGCGGGCGGCGGCCTCAGGTCCGGTCATGCCGGCTGCGTCGCGGAACGGGTAAGACATCTGAACGTGGTGCACGCCCGGTGCAAACGGCCCAAAGCCCGAGTTGTAAGGCATGGCTTTGAAGTTCATGGCCATGGTGAGGTTGGTGCGTCCGTGGTAACCGTGGTCGAAGACCGCGATTTCGCCGCGTCCGGTGAACTTGCGCGCAAACTTCACTGCGTTCTCGACAGCTTCTGCCCCCGAGTTGAAAAGAGCGCTCTTCTTGGCGAAGTTGCCCGGGGTGTGAGCGTTTAGCAGCTCAGCGACGCGCACGTAAGGCTCGTAAGGAGTCACGGTGAAGAGTGTGTGGGTGAGCTTTGCGACCTGTTCTTGAACAGCCTTAACGACACCGTCGTTGGTGTGTCCGATGGTCACTACGCCGATGCCCGAACCTAGGTCGATGAACTGGTTGCCATCGACGTCTTGCAGAATCGCGCCGTGTGCGCGTTCGATGTAAACGGGAAGGGCTGCGCCGACGCCAGCAGAAACGTGCTTTAGGCGGTTGGCGTGCATGGCGGTGGACTTAGGTCCTGGAATAGCGGTTACGAGTTTGCGTTCTTGCTCCATGGTTCAAGTCTAAACCCGCTTGCGCGGGCGGGGGTGGCAAGATTGGAGCATGCGCCGCGTAATAATCCTCGGATCCACCGGGTCTATCGGAACCCAAGCCCTTGAGGTGATCGCCGCTAACTCCGACCGCTTCGAAGTAGTTGGTCTGGCTGCCGGTTCAAACAGCGCGCTACTCGAATCTCAAGCCCACGCTTTCGGCGTCAAGCGCGCCGTGTTGGGTGCAGAAGCAGCCACCGAGCTCGTCGAAACCACCAATGCCGACGTGGTGGTCAACGGAATCACCGGCTCAATCGGGTTGGCCCCGACACTCGCGACCCTCCGCACCGGCAAGACCTTGGCCCTTGCCAACAAGGAATCGCTCATCGTCGGTGGTCGACTCGTCACCGATGCCGCAAAGCCTGGCCAGATTGTCCCGGTTGACAGCGAGCATTCGGCACTGGCTCAGTGTCTACTTGCTGGCACAACGGCCGAGGTCCGCAAACTGATCTTGACCGCCTCCGGAGGACCATTCAGGGGTTGGAGTCGCGAGCAACTCGCGAGCGTAACCCCCGAGCAGGCGCTGAATCACCCGACCTGGGTAATGGGTAAGGTTGTCACCACCAACTCTGCGACCCTGGTGAACAAGGGGCTCGAACTAATCGAAGCGCACCTGCTGTTCAACGTTCCGTTTGACCGCATCGAAGTCACGGTTCACCCGCAGTCGGTCGTTCACTCGATGGTTGAGTTCGTCGACGGTTCAGTTATTGCCCAGGCATCGCCGCCAAACATGAAGCTGCCGATCGCGCTTGGAATGTCGTGGCCGGAGCGTTTGAACAACGTCGCTCCAGCGTGCGACTGGACTCAGTCGCAAAACTGGACTTTCGAGCCGTTGAACGAGAGCGTGTTCAAGGCAGTCAAGCTGGCGCGACAGGTCGGCTCTGCTGGCCTCACCTACCCTGCGGTTTACAACGCGGCGAACGAAGAAGCAGTCGAGGCATTCCACCAGGGGCGAATCGGTTTCAATCAAATAGTCGACCTGATCGAAAGAGTCGTGGACGCACACACCGCGGATTCCGAATTGTCTCTAGAAGGCGTCCTAGCTGCTGAAGTTTGGGCTCGCGACCGCGCCAACGCGCAAATAGCAACAGCCTGTTAGGCAAATTGTCAGACTATTTAGTTAGGTTTCTCCCATGGGCATCTTAGTTATCGTCATCGGTTTGGCACTTTCGATTGGACTGCACGAATTCGGGCACCTGATTCCGGCCAAGCTTTTTGGCGTCAAAGTGCCGGTCTGGGCCATCGGTTTCGGGCCAAAGCTGTTCAGCAAAAAGATCGGCGAAACCGAGTATTCCTTCAGGCTGATCCCGCTCGGCGGCTACATCACGATGATTGGCATGTACCCGCCTGATCGCAAGGGCAAAGACGCGACTCGCCGTTTCGGCAGTCTTATTGGCCAAGCTCGAGAAGCTCACTCCGAGCACATGGTCGAGGGTGATGCCGGGGTGCGAACCCTCTACAGCCTCCCAGCCTGGAAGCGCATCATCATCATGTTTGGCGGGCCATTCGTCAACCTCGTGCTTGGGCTCAGCATCCTCACGGGTGTTTTTGTTTCCGTTGGCACACCTCAGCAGACCACGAAGGTTGACAAGGTGATTGCCTGTGTCGAAGCAATGACTCAAGGGGAGTGCCACGAATTCACAACACCGACACCTGCTTTGATTGCCGGGCTAGAAGCGGGCGATGAAATCCTGTCAGTTGATGGCAAGCAAGTTGCCAGCTATGCCGATCTTCAGGTCGCTCTTGCTGCTTCAAAGCAACCCGTTGAACTCAACATCGAACGCAACGGCTCGACACTCAACAAGAC
>JBILRS010000075.1:0-6653 GCA_044372535.1 Rhodoluna sp. | reverse complement strand
AGATTTGCCTTACCAAGACCCCGAGACCGGAAAGGTAACCACCAAATCCGTGAGGATCATTGGCGTGTCGTTTGCAGTGGTTCAGGTGCCGGCTGGAATCGGCGAAAGTTTCGCTAGGTCTGGCGATATGGTCACCGGCACCTTCAATTTGATCGGTACCTTCCCTCAGCAGGTCTACTCAACGCTTTCGAGCTTGGTCACCGGATCCGAGCGAGACCCTGCGGGAGCAGTCTCGATTCTTGGTGTGGCGCAAGCTTCAACGCAGGTTGACTCTTGGGCTTACTGGTTTTACCTCATCGGCGCGCTAAACATCGCGCTCTTCGTCTTCAACATGATTCCGTTACCCCCGCTAGACGGCGGCCACATCGCCGGCGGAATCTACGAGTACCTGAAACGTGGCGCTTACAGGGTGCTGGGCAAGAAAGACCCTGGCCCTGCCGACACCGCTCTGATGGCACCGATTGCCCAGTTCATGTTCTTGCTCCTGTTGGCTGCCGGACTCCTAATGATCGTGGCCGACGCTGTGAACCCAATCCGCTTCTAAGGTTTTAGACTTAGACCGTGGCTGCAATCAATCTCGGACCCCGTAAGACTCCGCCCCCTGTCCTCACGCCAAGGCGTAAGACCCGACAGATCATGGTGGGTAAGGTCGCCGTTGGCGGCGATGCGCCAATCTCGGTGCAGTCGATGTGCACGACTCCAACTACCGATGTCAACGCGACTCTTCAGCAGATCGCCGAGCTAACCGCATCCGGTTGCGACATCGTCCGCGTGGCAGTGCCGAGCCAGGACGACGCAGATCGCCTTCCGCTGATTGCTCGAAAGTCTCAGATCCCTGTAATCGCCGACATTCACTTCCAACCGAAGTACGTCTTCCAGGCCATCGATGCCGGTTGCGGTGCCGTGCGTGTAAACCCTGGCAACATTCGACAGTTCGACGACCAGGTTGGCGCAATTGCCAAGGCTGCCAAGGACGCTGGCGTTTCGATTCGCATTGGCGTAAACGCCGGTTCGCTAGACCCGCGACTACTGCAGAAGTACGGCAAGGCAACACCTGAGGCGCTTGTCGAAAGCGCTGTCTGGGAAGCCTCGCTCTTCGAAGAGCACGACTTTCACGACTTCAAGATTTCGGTTAAGCACAACGACCCGGTTGTCATGGTCAAGGCTTACGAGATGCTTTCAGAGCGTGGAGACTGGCCACTACACCTCGGCGTCACCGAGGCCGGCCCAGCATTCCAGGGAACCATCAAGTCTTCGGTTGCTTTCGGCGCGCTGCTCTCCAAGGGCATCGGCGACACCATCCGTGTTTCGCTTTCAGCTCCGCCAGTCGAAGAGATCAAGGTTGGTTCGCAGATTCTCGAATCGCTCAACCTTCGCCCTCGCAAACTTGAAATCGTTTCTTGCCCATCTTGCGGTCGCGCTCAGGTAGATGTTTACACCCTGGCAAACGACGTGACCAAGGGCCTCGAGAAGATGACCGTGCCACTGCGCGTTGCCGTAATGGGCTGTGTGGTCAATGGCCCGGGTGAAGCTCGCGAAGCCGACCTCGGCGTTGCGTCGGGTAACGGCAAGGGTCAGATCTTCGTAAAGGGTGAGGTCATCAAGACCGTTCCCGAGAGCGAGATCGTTGCGACCCTTATCGAAGAGGCAAACCGTTTGGCAGCCACGATGGATCCAGCGCTTGTCGGTTCGCCGCAGGTAGTCGTAGCAGAGAAGTAATTCCAGATGCCTATTCGTCTATCCAACCTTTTTCTTCGCACGCTTCGCGAGGATCCAGCCGAGGCTGAGGTTGAAAGCCACAAGTTGCTGTTGCGCGCCGGCTACATTCGCCGCGCAGCACCGGGCATCTACACCTGGCTTCCGCTTGGTCTAGCCGTCAAGGCAAAGGTCGAGCAGATTGTTCGCGAAGAGATGGCCAACGCTGGCGCTCAAGAAGTTTTCTTCCCGGCACTGCTGCCTCGCGAACCGTTCGAAGTGACCGGTCGCTGGACAGAGTACGGCGACAACCTGTTCCGTTTGCAGGACCGCAAGAAGGCTGACTACCTGCTAGCTCCGACCCACGAAGAGATGTTCACACTCCTTGTGAAAGATATGTACTCGTCTTATAAGGACCTACCGGTTTGCCTGTACCAGATTCAGAACAAGTACCGCGATGAAGCTCGCCCTCGCGCGGGTCTGCTGCGCGGCCGCGAGTTCGTGATGAAAGACGCCTACTCATTCGATGTTTCGGATGAAGGACTCGAACGCGCCTACCAGGCCCAGCGTGACGCCTACGAGCGTATCTTCACGCGCCTTGGCGTTGACTACGTGATCGTGAAAGCCGACGCCGGAGCCATGGGCGGCAGCGCTTCAGAAGAGTTCTTGAGCCCAAGCCCAATCGGCGAAGACACCTTCGTGCGCTCGCCGGGTGGCTATGCAGCCAACGTTGAGGCGGTTGTCACGCCAGCGCCACCGACTCAGGCGATTGCGGGACTTGCAGCAGCAGTCGTGCATGACTCGCCGAACACCCCGACCATCGCAACCCTTGTTGCTCTGGCAAACGATCGCGTCAAGCGTGCCGATGGTCGCGAATGGACCGCGGCCGACACCTTGAAGAACGTCGTTCTCGCACTCACATCACCAGAGGGCAAGCGCTCACTGGTTATGGTCGGTGTTCCTGGCGACCGCGAAGTTGATGCCAAGCGAGCCGAAGCGGCCTTTGCGCCCAATGAAGTTGAGCAGGCAACAGAAGAAGACTTCGCCAAGCACCCAGAACTCGTCAAGGGCTACATCGGCCCTAAGCCTGGCGGCTTCACCGGAATCAAGTACTTCGTTGACCCTCGAGTAGTTGAGGGAACCGCCTGGATTACTGGTGCAAACCAAGACCAGAAGCACGTCTTCGACTACGTCATGGGTCGCGACTTCGAAGCCGATGGTATTCGGGACATCGCCGAGGTTCGCGCAGGTGACCCAGCCCCAGACGGCTCAGGCCCGCTCGAGCTCGCCCGCGGAATCGAAATCGGCCACGTGTTCCAGCTCGGCCGCAAGTACGCCGAAGCGCTCGACCTCAAGGTCCTAGATGAAAACGGCAAGCTCGTTACGGTCACCATGGGTTCTTACGGAATCGGCGTGACTCGAATCATCGCAGTCCTCGCCGAAGCCAACCGCGACGACAAGGGGTTGATCTGGCCAGAATCGGTGAGCCCAGCCGACGTTTATATCGTTGCTGCAGGCAAGGACGACCACATCTACGAGGCAGCTGAGAAGCTGGCCGCCGAGTTCGAAGCCAACGGCAAAACGGTTATTCTCGACGACCGCCAGAAGGTCAGCCCGGGTGTGAAGTTCTCTGACGCCGAACTCATTGGTGTGCCGCACATCGTGATCTGCGGTCGCGGTCTAGAAAACGGCGAAGTTGACCTCTGGGATCGCCGCTCTGGTGAGCGCCGCGCCGTCGCGGTAGACTCGGCTCTGCAAGAAATTATTTAATAACTGAAAAGGAGTCTTCATGGACATCGATTTGAGAATCCTGAAGACGATCGAGTCAGACCGAGGCATAGCCTTCGGCGAACTGGTCGAAATCATCGAAGCTGCAATTCTCGCCGCCTATTTGAAAACAGAAGGCGTCTTCTTGAAGCGCGACCAGACTCATCCGGCTAGGGCTCACCTAGACCGTGCCACCGGCGCAGTTCACATCTTCTCTAAGGACTTAGACGAAGAGGGCAATGCCATCGGTGAAGAAAAAGACGTCACCCCAGAAAACTTCGGACGCATCGCTGCATCTTCTGCAAAACAGGTAATCATGGCCCGACTTCGCGCGCTTGCCGACGAAGATTTGATGGGTGAATTCGCCGGACGCGTTGGCGACATCGTGATGGGCACCATTCAGCAGGGCTCCAAGCCGCACCTAATCCAGGTTGACCTCGGAGACCTTGAAGCCATGTTGCCAGCAGAAGAGCAGGTGCCTGGCGAGGAATACACCCACGGCAAGCGAATTCGCGTTTACATCACCCGCGTTGAGCGCGGTTCGCGCGGCGGGCCGATGGTTACGGTTTCTCGACGCCACAAGATGCTCGTTCGCAAGCTTTTCGCTCTTGAGGTACCTGAGATCGCAGCCGGTTCGGTCGAAATCATGCAGGTTGCCCGCGAGGCTGGACACCGCACCAAGGTCGCCGTTCGCGCCAACGAGCCGGGTTTGAACGCAAAGGGTGCCTGCATCGGAAACCTCGGAGCGCGCGTCCGTGCTGTTTCTGCAGAACTCAACGAAGAGAAGATCGACATCGTTGACTGGCACGAAGACATCTGTGACTTCGTTACCCAAGCGCTGTCACCAGCCAAGGTTTCGAGCGCGTATCTGATTCCCGGCGACGCCGATGCCCGCCCGCATGTGCGCGCACTAGTGCCCGACTACCAGTTCTCACTTGCAATCGGTAAAGAGGGGCAAAACGTTCGTTTGGCTGCCGACTTGACCGGCGCAAAGATCGATATTCAGCCCGAAAGCATCCTCGACGGCGAGTAGCCCTAGACCTAAGTCAAAGTCGGGGTTACAATGGAACCTGTTAGAACTTGCGTTGGCTGTCGTCAGCGCGCCAAACAACACGAATTACTGAGGCTAGTTGCCCAGGGTGAAAGCCTTGTGGTCGATCGGCTCGGAGTTGGGCGAGGCGCGTGGATTCACCAGAGCAAACACTGTTTCGAACTGGCAATCAGCCGTTTTGCATTTAGCAGAGCACTGAGAACTAAGAAGCAGTTCGACACCGCGGCGGTTGCCGCACACATAGAACAGGCAGAAATGATGTTGGCACAAAAATGAGTAGCTCGAAATGAGTACCCAACAGCTTTAAACGGCCTGCCCTGACTGGGGAAGGCCCCAGACAGGAGAAAAAGTGGCGGCATTACCCCGCGTTTACGACATTGCTAAAGAACTTGGTATTGATACCAAGGTCGCACTAGACAAATTGAAAGAACTTGGCGAATTCGTCAAGGGTGGATCATCCACAATCACGCCTCCGGTAGCCAAGAAGCTCCGCGACGCGTTCCCAGACGCTAAGCCAAAGGTCGAAGCACCTAAGGCAGCTCCAAAGGCGCCAGCGGCAACCAAGCCGACTGCACCAAAGGTTGAGGAAGTTGCGGCTCCCGAAGCTCCTGCTGCAGAAGCGCCTAAGGCAGACGCTCCAGCTCCGGCGACCCCCGGCATTCCACGCCCGGGCAACAATCCTTTCGCAGCAAGCCAGGGCATGGGTATTCCACGCCCGATGGCTCGCCCGGGCAACAACCCGTTCTCGTCTAACCAGGGCATGGGTCGTCCGGGTGCTCCGCGCACCGGTGGCGCTCCAGGTCGTCCAGGTGGCGCGCCGGGTCGTCCGGGTGGCCCACGCCCAGCTGGTGCCGGTGGCCCAGGTGGCGCCCGTCCAGGTTTCGGTGGCGGTGCTCGTCCAGGTTTCGGTGGGGCAGGTGCCGGCGCAGGTGCCGGAGCCCCAGGCGCTCCGGGTGCAGGTGGCTTTGGTGGCGCTCGTCCGGGTGCCGGTGGCCGCGGTCGCGGCGGAGGAACCGCAGGTGCCTTCGGTAAGGGTGGCGCACGTGGTGCTTCTAAGGCCCGCAAGTCGAAGCGTACGAAACGCGAAGAGTTTGAACAAAGAATGGCTCCGAGCCTCGGTGGCGCAGTTGTGCCTCGTGGCGACGGAACCACCGTCATTCGTCTGCGTCGTGGAGCTAGCATCCAGGACTTCGCCGACAAGATTGATGCCAATGCCGGTCAGCTGATCACGGTGCTATTCCACCTCGGTCAAATGGCTACCGCAACCGCGTCGCTTGACGCCGAGACTTTCGAGATCCTCGGTGCCGAGCTTGGCTACCGCATCGAAGTTGTTTCGCCAGAGGATGAAGAGAAAGAGCTCTTCGACTCGTTCGGCTTGGACATCTCTACAGACCTCGACGAAGACGACGAAGAGATGGCTGCAAGGCCTCCGGTTGTCACCGTCATGGGTCACGTTGACCACGGTAAGACCCGCTTGCTTGACTCAATCCGTAACGCCAACGTTCAGGCTGGTGAAGCGGGTGGAATCACCCAGCACATCGGTGCTTACCAGGTGCACGCCGAGCACGAGGGCATCGACCGCGCAATCACCTTCATCGACACCCCTGGTCACGAGGCGTTCACCGCTATGCGTGCCCGTGGTGCGCAGGTCACCGACATCGCAATCTTGGTTGTCGCTGCCGACGATGGCGTAATGCCTCAGACGATTGAAGCGTTGAACCACGCCCAGTCGGCTGGTGTGCCAATTGTTGTCGCCGTGAACAAGGTCGATAAAGAGGGCGCAAACCCAGACAAGATTCGCCAGCAGCTAACCGAGTTCAACTTGGTCGCTGAGGAGTACGGCGGCGACGTTCTGTTTGTAAACGTCTCGGCGCTAACCGGCAAGGGAATCCCAGAGCTTCTAGATGCAGTGCTGCTAACCGCAGACGCCGCCCTAGACCTCCGCGCGAACCCGAACCGTGACGCTCGCGGTGTCGCAATCGAAGCCAACCTCGACAAGGGCCGCGGATCGGTTGCTACCGTTCTGATCCAGACCGGAACCCTAGAAGTCGGTGACTCGATCGTTGCTGGTGCAGCACACGGACGCGTCCGTGCGATGTTCGACGAAAACGGTGAGGCAGTGCTTTCGGCTGGCCCGAGC
>JBILRS010000036.1:0-13755 GCA_044372535.1 Rhodoluna sp. | reverse complement strand
CATCCGAAAGATTTAGCGATAGGAACAGCAATGACGCTTTCTGAGCAAGACCTACTAGCCAAAGTCCCGACCGGCCTATTCATTGGCGGCAAGTGGGTCAACGGCTCTGGTGCGCCGATTCGCGTCGAAGATCCTGCAACCGGCAAGACACTTCTAGAGATTGCCAATGCCGCGGCAGAAGACGGCCTCGCAGCCCTAACCGCAGCCGATGAGGCTCAAGCCTCCTGGGCCAAAGTGCCTCCTCGTGAGCGCGCTGAGTTGCTACGACGCACATTCGAGCTAGTTCGCGAAAGAGCCGAAGAATTCGCCATGCTGATCTCGCTCGAAATGGGCAAGCCGATTGCTGAAGCGCGTGGTGAAGTCACCTACGGTAATGAGTTCTTGCGCTGGTTCAGCGAAGAAGCGGTGCGCATCACAGGCCGCTTTGGCACCTCTCCGGAGGGAACAGGTCGAATGCTGGTTGCCCAGCGTCCGGTGGGCCCGGCCTTTGCAATCACACCGTGGAACTTCCCGCTCGCGATGGCAACCCGCAAGCTCGGCCCGGCAATTGCCGCGGGATGCACCATGGTCGTCAAGCCCGCCGAACTCACCCCGCTCACCACGCTGCTACTGGTTAAGACCATGGAAGAAGCGGGCCTGCCAGCCGGCGTAGTCAACGTGATTACCACCAGCACCTCGGCAGCCACCTCAGGGCCAATCATCAGCGACCCGCGACTTCGCAAAATCACCTTCACTGGTTCGACTCAGGTCGGCCGCAAGCTCCTCGAGCAGTCGGCTCAGCGGATCCTACGCACCTCGATGGAGCTCGGCGGCAACGCACCATTCTTGGTATTCGAAGACGCCGACATCGACGCAGCCGTCAACGGAGCAATGCTCGCCAAGATGCGCAACATCGGTCAGGCTTGCACAGCGGCCAACCGATTCATTGTTCACGACTCGGTTGCAGACACCTTCGCTACGAAACTCGGTGAGCGCATGGGTGCTCTAAACCTCGGACGCGGCGTGGACGCCGACACCACCTGTGGCCCAGTAATCAATGAGAAGGCGCGCGAAAACATGCAACGCCTGGTCGATGTCACGGTAGCTGAGGGTGGCGATGTCGTCGTCGGTGGCGAAGCTGGCACCGGTGCCGGTTACTTCTTCAAGCCAACCGTTCTGACCAACGTAAAGCCGGGCTCCACGATTTTGAACGAAGAAATCTTCGGCCCAATTGCCCCGATCGTTCGCTTCAAAACCGAAGAAGAGGGTGTGCGACTAGCAAACGACACCGAGTACGGTTTGGTCTCGTACGCTTTCACGCAGGATCTCAAGCGCGGAATGCGATTGATTGAGTCTCTCGACACCGGCATGACCGGCCTGAACACCGGTTTGGTTTCTAACGCTGCTGCTCCATTCGGCGGAGTCAAGGCATCTGGACTTGGCCGCGAGGGTGGCCTAGAGGGCATTCACGAGTACCTGGAGACCAAGTACGTAATGATCCCGGACCCGAGCCTCTAAAGAACCCGCGAACCGCCATCGGCGGCCGTGACCGTGAAGATGTTCGGTCTGTCGTAACCAAGCAGTTCGAACTCGGCGTAAACCGAGTTTGTCAGCTCAGAAATCTTGGCCGCGGGTGTAAGCGCGATTGCCGCACCGCCAAAGCCACCTCCGGTCATTCGGGCACCGATTGCACCGTGCCTGATCGCGGTCTCAACGGCGGTGTCCAATTCGTCCACGCTGATTTCAAAATCGTCGCGCATCGAAATGTGCGATTCACGCATCAGCCTGCCGAGCTCCGCGTCGTCATCGAGTGACTCTGTGAACTTCAAGACCCTCGCGTTTTCGGTGACGACGTGACGAACTCGCCTGAAAGTGACGTCGTCGAGAAGTTCTTCGGCACGGGCCAGATCCTCGATGCCAAGTTCGCGCAGCGACTCCACTCCAAGGGTGCTTGCCCCGCGCTCACAAGCCGCTCGTCGTTCGGCGTAGCCACCATCGACCAGTCGGTGTGCAACACGGGTGTCGATGATCACCAGCTCCAGCCCTCGCTCGTCGAAGCCAAGCTTCACCGGCTTGTGCTCTAGAGATTTGCAGTCGAGAAACACAGCGTGGTCGGCTTTGCCGAGCAGTGATGCCGACTGGTCCATGATTCCGGTTGGTGCGCCAACAACTTCGTTTTCAGCACGCTGGCCGAAGCGAGCTAGCGCGGCGCGATCGTGACCCAGCTCCCAGAGTTCGTTCAGCGCTAGCGCCACTGCGCACTCAATGGCCGCAGAAGACGAAAGGCCCGCACCGACCGGAACATCGGAGTCGATGAACAAGTCAAAGCCCGTGCGAGAGCCAAGGACATGTGCGACACCGAGCGGGTAAGAGCTCCAACCACTCGCAGTTCCCAGCTCCTGGCTAGCTAGCTCGATGACTTCTTCAGAGAAAGTCGAGGCCACGCGAACCATGCCATCGGTTCGAAGAGCCAGGGCTGCACAGGTTGCGCGGTTGATTGCAATCGGCAGCACGAACCCGAAGTTGTAGTCGGTGTGCTCGCCAATCAGGTTTACGCGACCCGGCGACTGCCAAACCCCGGTGGAAGCGTAGCCAAAGACCTTTTCGAACCCAGCCGCTGTCTGTTCGGCCAGGTGAAGCACTAAAGAACCTCGCGAAGTTGGGCGGCGGTTTTCTCGGGCGGGAAGTCGGCGATGAAAGCGCCCATCGCAGACTCGGAGCCCGCGAGGAACTTGAGCTTGTCGGCCGCGCGTCTAGGCGAAGTCAGTTTGAACTGAAGACGGAAGTTCTCGCCACCCTCGAATCGCGGTGCCTGGTGCCAGCCTGCGATGTATGGCGTCGGGCTGTCGTAGATGGCATCGACGCCGCGCAGGACTCGCGAGTAGATCGAAGTGAGTTCTTGGAGCTCGTCCTCGCTAAGTTGAGTCAGGTTTTGTACGTGGCGGTGGGGGAGGATCGTCGCCTCAATCGGCCAGCGCGCAGCAAAAGGCACAAAAGCCGTAAAGTGCTCGCCTCGAATCAGTTCGCGTTCGGATCCCTGCTCGAATTCGAGAATGTCCTGGAAAAGCGAGCTGCCGTGGCGCTCAAGCGACGCGAATACTCGCTCTTGGGTTGGCGTCACGTAAGGGTAAGCGTAGATCTGGCCGTGCGGGTGGTGCAGGGTCACGCCGATCTCTTCGCCACGGTTTTCAAACGGAAAAACAGTTCTAACACCTGGCAGCCGAAGCATGGCGTCGGTGCGGTCGGCCAGGGCGTCGAGAATCGTGCGTACTCGCGTGAGACTCTGGCTGGCCAGCGACCCACTGTGCTCGGGTGAGAAGACAACAACCTCGCAGCGCCCGATTGACGGCTTCTTTGCGCCAAGCGGCAGCTTCGGCTCTACCCAGTAATTTGGGTCGTCGACGGTGCCAGGCACCTGAGCGAAAGAGGGGTTGCGGTTCTCGAAAACTGCAACATCGAAGTTGTCTGGGATCTCCGACGCGAAACCCGCAGTGGCAGGGCAAAGTGGGCACTCGTTAGCCGGCGGCAAAAACGCCCTATTGTTTCGGTGTGCTGCCACCGATATCCACTCGCCGCTGAGCACGTCCAATCGCATTTCGGCAAGTTCGGGGCGAGCTTCGGCAGGGCGGGTGTCTTCGGCGCGGGTGGCGGCCAGGGCCGATCCCGCATCGTCAAAGTAGAAAAGGTCTCGACCGTCGGCGAGTTTTGCCGCGTGCTTCGTGGTCATCGCTCTCCTTAGGTCGTTAGCCACAAGTATATTCGCCAGATCACCGCGTGACTGACTTTCTGCGAAGGGTAATCTGGGATTAGGAGAACTGATGACAGACGCAACGAAGGCCAAGCTCAGCGAGCGAGGCGTCCGCGTTTTCCGGGTCGCCCTGGTCGGCGTCCTGGCGCTGTTGATCGGTAGTGGCTACACACTTGAATACACCAACGTTGCCCTGGCCAAACAGCTGGAGCAAACCACGCCAACCCAAACTCAAACTCAGAGCGCGACAGCATCGCAAACCACCACCCAAACTGCCTCGCAGACGCCGACCAAGACTTTCACCGAAACTCCACCGCCGGTCGATCCGGTATTGGAGAAAATCAAAGCGCATCAGGCTGCCACGGGTTGCCGCTTTCACCTTGATACCTCGGTTCCCGTGCAGACCCTCGGAACCTGCAAACTGCTTCTGATTGGTGACTCGATCGGCAATAACCTCGGCTACGGCATGATCGGGCAGCTTGGCAAGTACAAGAACCTCAAGTTCGTTCTGCGGGCCAAGTCATCCACCGGCCTTTCAAATTCTTGGTTCTACAACTGGGAGACAAACCTCAAGTCATACCTTCGCACCGAAAAGCCGAACCTTGTGGTGGTCATGCTCGGTGCAAACGATCGCCAAAACATGAGAGTCAACGGCGAGATCCTCACCTACGGCACAGCAAAGTGGCGAGCCGCCTATAGCGCCTCGGTTTCGCGGATGACCAAAATTGCGACCGATTCCGGCGCATACGTGCTCTGGGTGGGAATGCCCAAGTGCAAGCCATACAACTACAACAAGGGCATGGAGCTGATCAGCACACTGTTCTCTGTGAACGTTCGGCTAAACCCGGGTGCAAGGTTCATTGCACTGCGCCCGCTAACTTCGGACGCCAACGGCAACTACACGCAGTACCAGACCGTTAATGGAACCCGCTTGAAGACCCGTGGTGATGACGGAATCCACTTCACCGCAAATGGGCAAAATGTGATCGGCAGTTACGCAATCTCGAAAATCGCAGGTCTATTCAGGGTTGCTCTCAAGTCCAGCGCTCCGCGAATCGTCACAAACTAGCGCGAAGGCCCAACTGTTCGATCACGAGCGTGGCGTTCCAAACCAGTGCGAGTGAAATCAGCAGAAGCAGAACGGCTGCGACCCAGTCACGTTTGAACCTCTCCGAGCGCACCAGCGGCTTCTCGATCAGGTGATGGCTTAAGACGGCACAGACCAAAGCGCCGGCAACCTGCGCCGGCAGCCACTCAGCGCCTAACGGAGACTCTAACTGTGCCGGGAGCATCAGCCAGATGTAATGCCAGAGGTAGAGCGCGTATGAGATGTCGCCCAGGTACCTGAGCGGTCGAATGCTCAACCAGCTCGCCGGCCCAAAGCGAATTGCGTTCTCGTTAGCCCAGAGCAGGGCCGCCGCCGCCAGTGCTGGCCACCAAGCCAAGACGCCAGGGTAAGGCTTTGTCGAATCGAGGTAAAGTACCGAACCCGCTATTGCCAGCAACGCTCCTACCGAGATTGTCGCGGTCAAAGCAGCCGGAGTGCGCTTCGCGAAGCCCGCTGGTATCAAGGCGATGAGGCAACCGAGGGCAATCTCCCAGATGCGCGTCCACGGCGAGTAGTAGGCGGCGGTCGCGTCACTCGAGGTCTGTGCAAAGCTCCACCAACCCGAGGATGCAATGGCGATCAGCGCAACAGTGGCAAGGGTTGGCCGCGTGAAGCGGGCTGGCACAAAGCGAAGAATCATGAAGAACGCGAGTGGGAACACCAGATAAACCTGCTGCTCAATCGCTAGGTACCAGAAGTGGTTCAGCAGTGACTGGTCGAGCCCCTGAATGAAGTAGTTGGCGCCAACATTTATGAATCTCCAGTTAGCGGCGTATGCGGCCGACCAGCGTGCGTCCTGGATTAGGTCGGTGTTGAACGCTGGTCCGAGCAGAAAAAATGCGGCAAACAGGGTGACGACGATGACAAGCGTTGCGAGCGGAACCAGATGCACAATTCGCTTGACGTAGAAAGTCTTGAGGTTTTCGCCAAGCTCTATCGGGTTCTTTCGCAGCGCACTCTCGGTGACCACGTAACCGCTCAGGACGAAGAACAGCTCGACACCCACGAAGCCGCCCTGGAAGCCAGGGACGCCGGCGTGAAGCAAGACGACAAGGGCGATCGCAATGCCGCGGAGGCCCTGAATATCAGCTCGAAATGCTTGGCTCATCGGCGAAACCTCTTGTAAAGCTCGAACCAGCTAATTCCGAGCCCGGCGGCACCTGCTGCCAAGGCAAACTCCCACGGCATGACGGCAGCCAGGCCAAAGGCATCGCGAAGCACTGGAATGTTCAAAAGAGCACCGAGCAAAATACCAACGCCGACAATTAACCAGATCAAGGTTTGGTTTTTGCGCCGAATCAAGGCAGCAACAATACTCAGGTGCCAAGAACGGTTGGACAGAATAAGCAAGACGTTTCCTATGATCAATGTCAGGAAGGTCAAGGTTCGGGTTTCCGCTTCCGAATGTCCAGACTGTATAGCCCAAAAATATACGATGGCGACAGCCACAAAGCTTGAAAGACCCTGCGTCAGCGCGATGGCCAAGACCTTTGCCTTGAAGATCCTTTCGTTCTTAGCTCTGGGCTTCTCATTCATGATCTTTGGCGAGACCTGTTCGGCTTCGAAAACGACCGAGCAGGCGGGGTCGACAATCAACTCGATAACGGCGATCAAAACGGGCAGTAGGACCAAAGGCCAGGACTCGATGAATACGGGTAATAGCGCCATGCCAAGCAGGGGCACGTGCACCGAAACGATGTAGGCCATCGCTTTGCGTAGGTTGCTAAATATCCCCCTTCCGTTGCGGATGCCACGAACAATCGAACTGAAGTCGTCATCGGTCAAGATAAGGTCGGCAGCCTCTCGAGCAACGTCGGTTCCTCTGAGACCCATCGCGATTCCAATATCGGATGCTTTGAGTGCCGGAGCGTCATTCACTCCATCACCGGTCATTGCCACCACATGACCTTTTTCCTGAAGTGCCCTGACTATTCGAAGTTTTTGCTCTGGAATCATCCGGGCAAAAACGTTTGTCGTCTTTAGACGCTCGGCAAGGTCTGCATCGCTGAGTTCGGCGACCTCAGCGCCAGTTAGGCAACCGGCTGCGATCTCAAGGCCAACCTCTTTGGCAATCGCGAGTGCAGTTGCGGGGTAGTCGCCGGTGATCATTATGGTTCGAATCCCTGCCGTGTAGCACTCGGCCACTGCCTCGGTGACACCGTTGCGGATCGGATCCCGTAATCCTGCGAGCCCAAGTTGTTCGAAGTTGAAACCACGAATGGTGTCGGGTAGCCCGCCTTCGTGAGTCGCACTGGCTAAGGCAAGGACCCTTTCGCCGCGAGTGGCGTAGGTGGCTAGCTCAGACGACACTGAGCCCTTTGCGAGCTCCGCAATCGCCTCAGGTGCGCCCTTGGCCGCCACAAAGAGTTTTCCTTCGGGGGATTTCCACACGTTAGCAACCGCCAGCATGGTTCGCTCAAGAGGATATTCACGAATCAGGGTCCAGCCTTTGGCCAGTCCACTCGATGCCCGAAACGCCTTGTCCATTGGGTCGGTTGGGTTCAGAGCGGAGGCGAGGCTGGCAACGCGAGCCAATTCGGCTGGGTCGGCTCCGTAGTAGCCGGCGACCTCCATTTTGTTGGTGGTGATTGTCCCGGTTTTGTCTGCGCAGACCACGGTTGCCGAACCAAGAGTTTCGATCACCTGAGGGCGTCTCGCTAAAACGTGCACCTTGGACATTCGCCAAGCGCCCAATGCCATAAACACCGCCAAAACGACTGGGAACTCTTCGGGCAGCATCGCCATGGCGGTTGCGATGCCTGCCAATAGGCCGTTGAGCAAGTCTCCGCGAGAAACCGAAAACGTGATTGCGACCAGGGTTGCAGCAACCAGTGCAATGCCAGCAATAAGAAAAATTAGCTTGCTCACTTCAACCTGCATCGGTGTCTTGCCGTTTTGAAGTTCAGACAGTGACCGGCCAATCTTGCCGATTTCGCTTCGAATACCGGTCGCAGCAACTTCGGCCTTGGCCCAACCTCGAACCACCAGCGTCCCGGCAAAAAGGCTCGGTTGCTGAGATCCGGCAAATTTTTCAACTTGGACGGACTCTCCAGTAAGTGCAGACTCATCCAACGCGAAATTTCCTGATTCTAAAATTTTTAGATCAGCCGGGACCCGGTCGCCTTCGCTCAGTAGCACGATGTCACCTACGACCAAATCATCGCTGCGAATCGTTTTCTCTATGCCGTCTCGCACAACGCGAGTCGTAGGTGCCGAAAGTTCGCGCAGAGCAGCCAACGCATTTTCAGATTTGTGCTCCTGATAGATCGAAATCCCGATCACGACCAAAACCATGAACATCAGCAAAAAGCCGTCTAAAGGCTCAGCTAAAGCAAAGTTGATTGCTCCGGCGGCTAAGAGCAGAAGCAGCATTGGCTCTCTTACCACGCCCCAAATTTGTGCCCAGAGAGTTGATTTTTCGTGAGTGGGCAGAGCGTTGGAGCCAAACTCTTGCCTGCGCCGTTCAACATCCGACGAGGCCACCCCCGAGCTAGTCGCACTCTTCACCATGTTTCGAGGCTAGCCGAAAGACGAGATAAGTTTGAACTGTTGAAGGGATTCGTATGGGCCGGCCGGTGCTGATTTTTGATGGTGACTGCGGTTTCTGCACCACGACGGCCAATTACATTGTTAAACGCTCTAAGACTCCGATTACCGCTCATGCCTGGCAGCTGATCGACGTGACCGAATACGGCATTCTGCAGCCGCAAGCCCAGAAGCGGGTTTACATCATCGACAATGGCCACGCTTACGGTGGGCACGAGGCCTTCGCTCACATTCTTCGTCTTCAAAAGAATGTTCTCTTGTCAGCAATCGCCTTCGTGATGGTTGTGCCACCGGTTTGCTGGCTCAGTCGCATCGGCTACGCGCTTGTTTCACGTTTCAGACACAAACTGCCTGGCGGCACACCGGCCTGCAAACTACCTTCGGGTGACTCTACTTCCCGAGAGAGCCGCTAACCCAAGCAATAGTTGACTTCGCAGTTGCGGTTCCGCCTTCAATCTTCACTGTCACCACGCTAGAGCCCTTGATCTTCCTCTGGTTGGAGAGGTAAACCGTCACGAGGCCCTTTGAATCAGAGGTGGCAACAGCGGTCGACAGATAGGCACCGACGCCTTTGAAACTGACCGCGACCCTGATGCCGGCTGTAGGTTTGCCATCCTGAGTCACCTTGAACTGAGCCAAGCCGGCACCGCCAAGCATCGCCTTAGATGTCGTTGCCACGGCTGCAACTTTGTTTGTCGGAGCTGCGAAGAGCACCTGCGCGACTCCAGACTGCTGGATGTTCGGCCCGGCCAGAATCTTGAACTTGAAGGCGCCCTGCGCGTTGGCGTTTGTCAGCGTTCCGCGAATCTTTGCTTTTCCATAGGCATCAAGTCTGAAGTAGCAGGCGTGGATGTCAGAGGAAAGCACCTGAGGGTCACAAGCAACCGAGCTGGTTCCGCTCGCGTTGGCCGCAAAGGTCAGGCCGATCGGCCCGGTGAAGTCGAAGAAACTTAGCTGGGCAAACTTGCCCGCATTGCCGCTCGGCGCTGTGTAGTTGACATCAAAGAAGGTGGTCTGGGTCGACATAATGTAGCCGCTGGCTATTGTCTTTACGTTCGAACCAGTCAGCGAGACTGCGCTCAGCTGCGGGTTAGTGATCCAGGTGGGATCTGCCGCCTGAGCAGGAGTCACCGAGAAAGTTAGTGCTAGTGCGGTAAGCAGTGTAAGAAATTTGCGCATTTGTCGCCCCATTCAGTTAAAGGACGCGCGCACACACGTTTAGTGAACGATAGCACCCGTTCACCGCCTCGGGCGTAAAATTAGGGGGTCGGCCAAATGTGCCGCAACAAGGAGGCCATCGTGGCTCAGAAGAACCCATCCAAGAACACTGCAAAGACGGCACCGGCCAAGAACCTCAAAGAGAAGCGTCTCGAAAAGAAAGCCAAGTCCGCCGCCAAGGACAAAAAGAGTGAGTAAGAGACTCGTCACCGCCGCACTTATAGCTGCGGCGGCTTTGTTGGTTTCAGGCTGCGCGACCCCGGGCGAACCAACCATGTCTGGAACCCCGAGCCAAACCTCAACGCCAACCCCAACCTTTGCCGCCATGACACCGGCCGAGGCCAAAGCCTCCTACAAGAAAATCGTCGAAGCCGGTTGCAACGCTGCCCAGGAGCTTGGCGCTGTCGAGGAGTCAAAGGCCGCCAAGGTTGTTATGACCCCGAAGAGCGAGGCTTACAAGGATTACAGCGCCGCCTATTTCGCCAGCCCAGACACCTACGAGATAATTTGGGAACTGGACGGACTCTACGCCTGCGGTGACTGGTTCAATTTCAGCATGTCTGAAGAAGCTGGGGTCGAAGCCGCTATCGATGTCACCTTCGACGAGAAGACCGGCAAATACTCCACCAGCCAAACTTTCGACGACGAGGTTTACTCATACGTCTCAACCGTCACAGACGGCAAGGTCTCTTCGGTTTATTCATCGGTGACCAAGAATGACACAGCGATTAAGTACGGAAACCTGACCGCTGAAGATCTGCTTATTCTGACAACGGCAGTGGATCGCTACCTAGCCAAGAACGGCTAGCAAGGTTTCAACGAAGTCATCAACATCGGCCATAACTCGCTGATCGATTGAGTGGCCTAGCCCGTCGTACTTTTTCGTTACCGCGCGCGAGTGAGACTGAAGCCAGGCATTCAACTTGCCCACTCGCTGTTGGTCGATCATCGGATCCTGCAAGCCGCGACCGTAAAAGACTTTCGGCTTTAGCTCTTTCAATTTCGCGTCACCGGCTAACTCACCATCAAAAACAAAACCGGCCAGAATAATCGTGCCAAGAATCCGCTCTGGGTGAGTCCGAAGAAGCTGGGTTGCCATCAGTCCGCCTTGAGAGAAGCCAAGAACGATTAGTGGCGAATCGGCTGGGATGTTGTCATTAATCCATAGCCAAAGACTTTCGGTCGCGGCGCTAACTGCCGCCTGGTCAGGTGCAATCGGGTCATCAACGAGGTACCAAGAGAATCCGCCAACCGGCGAAGGCTCCGGCGCTCGCGGAGAAACCCAGGGCAACTTAGGTAAGAAGTTCATCAACTCCGGCAGGTCACGCTCGTCAGCGCCGTAGCCGTGCAGCAGCAAGACCACGGGCTTGCCCGATTCCAGCAGTTGCTGGTTTCCGCTCGTCTGATGGGTGATTCTGCTCATGATACAAATCTAAGTCCGCCGTTGTTAGGGTGAGACCATGAGAGACATCGGCAAGCCGGCATTGATTGCCGCCGTCATTGGCCCAATCCAGTCAGTTTCGGGTTGGCTGATTTCTGGAGCGCTGGTGGCTGGCTACGACCCCGTCGTACTAACCATTAGCGACCTCGCCGCCGTTGAATCGCCGACTCACCTGCTGCAGTCCTCGTTCTTCATCCTGGGCGGCACACTCACCATCATCGCCGCAATCTTTGCCCGCACCTTTTCGATGCCGGGTCGAGTCGCGCTCTTTATCTCTGGTCTTTGCACCTATGGTCTAACCATTTTCCCGACCCCTCTGGAAGGTTCATCAGACATGCATCGGCTCTTTGCAATCTCGTCGTTTGTCTTGTCAGCTGGCTGGCCGCTCTTTGCCATGCGGTTTCGTAAAGACGCGCCTTGGCTCATTAGGCCGCTCTTCTCAATCACTGCAACCATCTTCCAAACCGCCCTGGCGTTGAGCTTCTTGGCGGTTTGGGCTGATCAGGCGTCAACAACGGTGGGCGCCTGGGAGCGCGTTGTCGCCACATCGCAGGTGCTGCACATCTCGCTTGTGATCATCTTCATTTACCGACAGCAGAGAGCTAGCAAACAGCCCCAAGCCCTGTAAATTATTGCGTTTTGTTGCGAAGTAGTCACACTCCGAAACAATCTGCGGGCAAAACAAGTTTGTCGCTAACTTGGGTAGCAGATGGTCTTTCGCCATTGCAAAACTCGATCGGAGAAACATGTCAGTTCTTAAAGAAGTACTTGCCGCAAACGATGCCTACGCATCTTCGTTCGGTGCAAAATCCGAACTTGCTCTACCGCCAGCCCGAGGCTTCGCAATCCTCACCTGCATGGATGCACGCCTAGATCCAGCAAAGTACGCAGGCTTGGCCGAGGGTGACGCCCACGTGATCCGCAATGCCGGTGGCCGCGCCTCAGACGACGCGATCCGCTCGCTCGTCATCTCGTACAAGCTACTCGGCACCAAAGAGTGGTTCGTCATTCACCACTCAGACTGCGGCATGGAGTTCTTTACCGACGAAGTAATCCGAGGGTTGCTAGCAAACAGCCTCGAAACAGCTGCTCTAGGTGCTGATGGTTTCTACGATGTTGGCACCGGCCCAGGCTCTGCCGAGGCTAAGTACATCGATTGGTTGACTATCTCGGAGCAGGCTCAGTCGGTTACCGAGGATGTCGCTCGAATCAAGAATCACCCACTAGTGCCAGCCGGAATCCCTGTTTACGGTTACATCTACGACGTGAAGACCGGCCGCCTTGTCGAGATTCCTTCTGCTACCGCAGCTGGAGCCGCCAAGTAGTTCAAAACAAAAGAAAAACCCCCTGCAGCCTAGCTAGCAGGGGGTTTTTCTTTACTAACTAGAACCAGAGCGCGGTGAACAAGGCAACAAAGATTCCGACAAAAATCACCGGAGTGACAAACTTGGCAACGTGCAGCCAAGGTGCGGTCTGGGCAATTGTCTTCGAAATGTGACTGCCTGAACCAAGCGCCTTGATGTCTCTGGCAACCGCCTGAGCCTCGTGAGCTGCCGAGAACTCAACCAGAGCACCCAAGATTCCTGATGCGAGAAGGATTCCGAGGACGCCTGCTACCGTCATAGTGCCAGCGGCACGGATTTCGGAAACCAGGCCTGCTGTCGTGATCAGTAAGAAGGTCGGCGCAAGTTGCGCGAAAATCAGTTGGTTGCGGCTGCGGTTCCAGAGCTCGATCAAGTCTTTTTCGTTCATGCCCAAATTCTGCCACGCTTGGCAGCGCATAGCCCTTAGATTGGCATTACAACAATCCGCTGGAGGGCAAGTGAAAGTTTCTAACCGAATACTCACCGCGATCTTCCTAGTCAGCGGTGTTCTGCACCTGGTGAACCCGCAGGGTTTCATGTGGCTTATGCCACCCTGGCTGCCCGAACCAATGTTTCTCATCTATCTAAGTGGAGTGATGGAACTTGTGGGTGCGGCCGCGTTCTTGTTTAAGCAGAAGTGGGCCGGCTGGTTCTGCGCTCTGGTCTTGCTAGCCGTTTGGCCGGCAAACATTTGGTTTGCTTTCGACTCGCTTGGTTCGAGTGACCCTTGGCTGATTGTTGCTGCTTGGCTGCGCCTGCCACTTCAGGTGCCGCTGATCTACTTTGCAGTCAAGTCCTCGCGAAAGTAGCTTGCTCATCAAACACGATGGCTGCGTTAGTGTTTCAGCATGACAAATCTTGATCGCCCAGAACTTGAACCAATGCTCGAACCAGCACCTACCGTGCTCACCATCCAAGAGGTGGTTGAAGGTTCAGGATTCGAAGCTCCTGCCGGCTCAACCGTGAAAGTGCACTACCTAGGCGTCGACTACGAAACCGGCGAAGAATTCGACTCTTCATGGGGTCGAGGCGAACCAATCGAGTTTCCGCTAGATCGACTCATCAAGGGCTGGCAAGAAGGAATCCCAGGCATGAAGGTTGGCGGCAGAAGAACCCTCATCTGCCCACCGGAATACGCTTACGGCCCCGTCGGTGGCGGTCACAGGCTCTCAGGGCGCACCCTGGTCTTCGTAATCGATCTACTGGGTGTCCAGTAGCCCAAAGCCGCTTCTAGCGCTTGAACGGGCAGTGCCTGCAGATGTTTGCGCAGCACTTGCCATTGTCAGTTAGGGACTTGGCGTTGAAAACAAAGAACCCTGTTTCGGGGTCGAGGTAACCGGGCTCTTCGAGA
>JBILRS010000096.1:0-3701 GCA_044372535.1 Rhodoluna sp. | reverse complement strand
CGACAACCCGAGATCAATTGCCTACGCACTAAAGCTCTCGAGAAAGACCTGGACCAACATCAGACAGAACTTGGGTTGGGCCTTCGGCTACAACATCGTCCTTATTCCGGTCGCAGCGCTAGGCCTGCTAAACCCGATGCTCGCCGGTGCTGCAATGGCATTCTCGAGCGTCTCGGTGGTGCTTAACTCTCTGAGACTTCGCCGCCAAAGTTAGTCTCTTTCACCAGAGAGCCATCGCGGGCAAACGTCTTCCAAACGCCGACCTGCACCTCGCGGTCAAAGGTTCCGGTGCGCATCACTGAGCCATCGACTCGGTAAAACTCCCAATAGCCGTGCATCAGGCCGTCAAGGTATTCGCCCTTAAAGCGCGGAAGCCCGTTGGGATACAACGGGCTTCGAGCGTTAGACATTGGTTAGGCGGTCTTTGACTTGCCTGCCGAGCCGAGCTGGCGAGCTGCCTCAACAACACGCTCAGACATTCCGGCTTCGCCGATCTTGCCCCAGGCGCGTGGGTCGTAGGCCTTCTTGTTTCCAACCTCGCCGTCAACCTTGAGTACACCGTCGTAGTTCTGGAACATGTGGGCCGCGATCGGGCGGGTGAATGCGTACTGCAGGTCGGTGTCGATGTTCATCTTGATGACGCCGTGGCTGACTGCCTCGGCAACTTCTTCATCGGTCGAGCCCGAGCCGCCGTGGAAGACGAGGTCGAATGGCTTGTCGACGCCGTACTTCGCGCCAACAACTTTCTGGATTTCGCCGAGTAGTTCTGGGCGAAGCTTGACGTTGCCTGGCTTGTAAACGCCGTGGACGTTGCCGAAGGTTAGAGCGGCCATGTAGCGGCCGTTCTCGCCAAGACCAAGAGCTTCGATGGTTAGGAGGCCGTCTTCAGGGGTGGTGTACAGGTGCTCACCCATGCCGCCCTCGACGCCATCTTCTTCGCCGCCGACAACACCGATTTCAACTTCTAGGACTGCGCCAATCGAGTTGGTTAGCTTCAACATCTCTTTAGCAATCTCAAGGTTCTCGGCCATAGGAACAGCAGATCCGTCCCACATGTGCGAGTTGAAGAGTGCGTGCTCGCCGTTGCGAACGCGCTCCTTCGAGATTTCGATTAGTGGACGGACGAACTTGTCGAGCTGGTCTTTTGCGCAGTGGTCGGTGTGCAGGGCAACGGTAACGCCGTAGTTCTTGGCAGCCTCGCGGGCGAATGCAGCCATTGCTGCAGCTCCCGAAGCCATGTTCTTGATGGTTGGGCCCGACCAGTAGTCGCCACCACCGGTGGTCACCTGAATGATGCCGTCTGAGCCAGCGGCCTGAAGACCAGCGAGCGCTGCGTTCAAGGTCTGTGAAGACGAAACGTTGATGGCTGGGTAAGCAAAACCACCCTGCTTTGCGCGATCGAGCATTTCGAGATACTGATCAGGTGTTGCTACTGGCATGCCACTACTCCTAGGGACTCTTCATTGGGGGTTACCTAGAATGTTACCAAGATGAGCCTTGAAGACGCTGAGCAACCGACGCTAGATTTACTAGCCGCGACTCTGGCTGCAGTAAGCAATTGCTGGCCGTTCGTAGGTGACAACGACAAAAACAGACTTGACCAAGCCGCCGTCGATGCAATGCGGTATTCGCTCAACCTCGCCGACTTCGGGGGAGTCGTCGTCATCGGTGAAGGTGAAAAAGATCAGGCGCCGATGCTCTTCAACGGCGAGCGTCTCGGTAAAGGCCTCACCGAAGACTGGGACATCGCCGTCGATCCGGTCGATGGAACAAGGCTTGCTGCCCTCGGCGTGCCAGGAGCCGTATCTGTGATTGCCGTTTCTCCGCGCGGAACAATGCTCGACTGCCAAGCGGTTTACTACATGAAGAAGATTGTCAGTGGCCCGGCTGGCGTTGGCTTGCTCGACATTGACTACTCAGCCGAACAAAACATCCGCCTACTCGCGCAGGCAACCGGTCGTGAAGTGAGTGAGCTCTCAGTGGCGGTAATCGACAAACCTAGAAACGCTCAAGTGATTCGCGAAGTTGAAGCGACTGGGGCGAACTGGGTGAAGTTTGAAGAAGGCGACATCGCTAACGCAATAGCAGCCGCTCTGCCCGGCAGTGGAATCGACCTGTTGCTAGGTGTCGGAGGAGCCCCCGAAGGAGTTGTCACAGCCTGCGCGATTCGAGCGCTCAACGGCTTCATGCAAGGAATCCTCGCTCCGCAAACGCCAGACGAAATCGAGCGCGCAATGATGGCGGGCTTGGTCTTGAGTAAAAAACTTGAGCTGACCGACTTAGTCTCGGGGGACCGTCAGATTTTTGTGATGACCGGGATCACCGACGCCCCACTCGTGAACGGGGTTCGCATCGAAGATGGCAAAGAGATTATTCAAAGCCTGATCATCGACAGCGACCTTGACGAGATTCGCCGAGTTGACCTCAGCGTCGAAGGCTAGTGGTTCGGGTGAAAGACCGCAGGCTCTTCTAAGCGCTCCGAACGGTCAGGCGTATTGCTGACAATCGAAGGAGGCATGTGGTCGAGGTTCTCCAACCCAGATGAGGGCTGAGTTACCGCAATTGCGCCCCACTGCACGGCGGCTCCGATACCTTTTGCAACATCGAACCCTGGCGAAGTCCCATCGCCCGCGACGGTTTCATTTGCAACAGCTGACAAGAAGCCGGCCAAAGTGGCATCGCCAGCCCCAACAGTGTTTATTACCTTCACCGGTGGCGTGCGAGCAGCCCACTGGTTAGTTCTAGTGACTGCGATCATGCCGTCAGCCCCTAGTGATGCCAGGACGCATTCGATTCCGTGCTCACAGAGCTGGCGGGCCGCATCGACTACATCGCCAACAGTATTGAGGGTGCGGCCGACTGCAGAGGCTAACTCTTCGGCGTTTGGCTTGATGATGGAGGCCAGCCCTCGGCGAGCCCAGTAGTTAAGCGGCTCACCAGAGGTGTCTAGCGCAACTCGGACCCCACGCTCTTTCATGGCGGTGAAAATAGGCTCAAGATCTACGTAGGTGCCGCTCGACTTGTAAACAGGCAGGGCACCCGCAATTACCAGCCATTTGGCCTTGTTCTCTTCGACGGTCTTGATGGTTAGTGCGACAACTTTGTGCCAGTCATCTTCTGAGAGCGGGCGGGGAGCTTCATTGATTTTGGTAGTTGGACCCTCATGTTCAACAACAGTGGTCGAAACTCGCAGAGTGCCTTCGACCCATAGCGGGACCAAGAAGTCAGTCGAACCAGTTCGGTCTAGGACGCCTGGGTCGGCGTCGCCAATAGGAACAACGCCAGGGGCTTTGAAGCCAGCAAGATGGAGGCCACGCGAAACGTTGATTCCCTTACCGGCAAGCTCTTCGCCAACGCCTTCGGCGCGGTTGACGCCGCCTTCTTGAAGGTTGTGCACAAAGTAGGTGCGGTCAAGGGTTGGTGCTGGGGTGAGGGTGACGATTGGTGACCCAGTCATGCTTGCTCCCGGCGCTTCGGTTATGGTTTTTAGACTCCGGACCACAGCGTCCAGCACTCAAAAAAGTATAACCGCGGGCGCTACTGCTCGTCTTCTACTATCTCAGCCTCGGCCGGGGTAGCTTCTAGTTCGGCTTTGGTAAAGATGGTGGTCGACTCGACGATTCCCCCGATTTCAGGGATCTCGGTCTTGCCAAACTGGGTTGCGTCAATCGCATTTGCCTCTCTGGCGGTGGTGAGCAGGT
>JBILRS010000008.1:0-28577 GCA_044372535.1 Rhodoluna sp. | reverse complement strand
CCTTCAGGTCCACGATGAACTGGTTTTTGAGGTTGCTGCTGGCGAGCTGGAGACTCTTCGCGAACTGGTCGTGCACGAGATGGCAAACGTGGTCGAACTGCGAGTACCTCTCGAGGTCCACGTCGGAATCGGCAAGAGCTGGGATGCTGCCGACCACTGATGATTCGTCGAGAAGCAGTCATAAGAGTCCCCGAAGGTCTGCACGCTAGGCCAGCGGCAGAGTTCGTGCGCCTCTGCGTGGAATCTGGGGTCGAAGTCCAAGTTCGTCGCAGCGACGGAAAATCCGCTAGCGGGGGGAGCATTTTGGCGATCCTCACCCTCGGTTTGAAGGCGGGCGACTTGATAGTTATCGAGGCACCTGATTCGGCAGAAACCCTAGTCGGCGACCTGGTTTCACTGTTAGGCTAGTCGAGTTCCCAAATTAACCGTTGCGAGCAATCGCGACCTGAGTATGTCCACTGAGAGTAAAACAAAATATGACCACAAACACCGAGAAGGTAATCAAGCAGATTGCCGTCGACGACATTGGCTCAGCCGAGGATTTCCTAGCTGCAGTCGAAAAGACCCTGAAGTTCTTCAATGATGGAGACCTAATCGAGGGCATCGTAGTAAAAATCGACCGAGACGAAGTTCTTCTCGATGTCGGCTACAAGACCGAAGGTGTAATCCCTTCCCGTGAACTTTCAATCCGCCACGATGCAGATCCGAGTGAAATCGTTTCTGTCGGCGATTCAGTAGAGGCCCTTGTTCTTCAGAAGGAAGACAAAGAAGGCCGCCTAATCCTTTCGAAGAAGCGCGCACAGTACGAGCGTGCGTGGGGCGACGTCGAGAAGGTCAAAGAAGCAGACGGCACCGTCGAAGGTACCGTTATCGAGGTCGTCAAGGGTGGACTCATCGTTGACATCGGTCTTCGTGGCTTCCTGCCTGCCTCGCTTATCGAGCTTCGTCGCGTACGCGACCTAGCCCCATACCTAGGCCAGAAGGTCGAGGCCAAGATTCTTGAGCTCGACAAGAACCGCAACAACGTTGTTCTATCGCGTCGCGCGCTTCTAGAAGAAAGCCAGTCGGCAAACCGCAGCACCTTCCTAGCAGATCTAGCCAAGGGCCAGATCCGCACCGGTGTTGTTTCGTCGATCGTAAACTTCGGTGCATTCATCGACCTCGGTGGCGTAGACGGTCTAGTCCACGTTTCAGAGCTGTCATGGAAGCACATCGAGCACGCCAGCGAGGTTGTTGAGATTGGCCAGGAGGTCACCGTCGAGGTTCTAGAAATCGACAACGACCGTGAGCGCGTTTCGCTATCGCTGAAGGCAACCCAGGAAGACCCATGGCAGGTGTTCGCAAGAACTCACGCAATCGGTCAGTACGCACCTGGCAAGGTCACCAAGCTTGTTCCGTTCGGCGCGTTCGTTCGCGTTGCAGACGGCATCGAGGGTCTCGTTCACATCAGCGAGCTTTCGGCCAAGCACATCGAACTTGCCGAGCAGGTCGTTTCGGTCAACCAGGACGTCTTCGTCAAGGTAATCGACATCGATCTAGAGCGTCGCCGCATCTCGCTAAGCCTCAAGCAGGCCACCGAAGAAGTCGACCCAGAGGGCACCGAGTTCAACCCGGCGCTTTACGGTATGGCTGCAGACTACGACGACAAGGGTGCATACAAGTACCCTGAGGGCTTCGACTCTGCAACCAGCGAATGGAAGCCTGGCTTCGAAGAAGCACGCACCAAGTGGGAGAAGGAATACGCCGAGGCCCACGCACGCTGGGAAGAGCACAAGAAGCAGGTCAAGGTTGCCAACGAGGCAGCTGCGGCGCTTCCTGACGCTCCAGCCGCTTCAGACGCCTCATACTCGAGCGAGAGCTCAGACTCCGGCACTCTCGCGGCTGACGAGTCACTTGCCGCTTTGCGCGAAAAGCTAAAGAGCGCCGAGTAATCAAGTTCAAACTGAGCGGGAGTCAGCCTTCGGGCCGGCTCCCGTTTAGGCTTTAAGGGTGTTCCTAATCGGTCTGACCGGTGGCATTGCCGCCGGAAAATCTACTGTCGCCTCGCTGTGGGAGTCGCTGGGTGCAACCGTTGTCGATGCCGATCTACTGGCACGAGAGGCGTTAGCGGCCAACACACCGGGTTTTCAGGCTGTCTCTGAGGCTTTCCCAAGCGCAATCGACGAGGATGGCTCGCTGAATCGGGCAACCCTCGCGAATATCGTCTTCAACGATGAGACAAAGCGCAAAGAGCTGGAGCACATCGTTCACCCAATCGTTGGAGCGCTTTCCCGAGCGCGCATAACCGAGGCGAAGACGCCAATTGTGGTCTACGTTGTTCCGCTACTTGTTGAGGCAAACGTAGAGTTGCCATTCGACACCGTGGTCACGGTCGAGGCGCCTGAGTCAGATCAGATTGCCAGAATGGTTAAACACCGCGGCATGACGCCTGAGCAGGCTAAAGCTCGAATAGCGAATCAAACCTCACCAGCACTCCGCGCCAGCCGAGCCAACCACATTTTGAATTCCAATCAAGACCTTGAGCTGCTCTTGAGAGACGCCCGCAAACTCTTCGAGAGCTTCGAAGCGGGTCTCAAATAGTGGAACCGACGAGAAGTTTTGCGCCCTTCGAGGTAATTAGCGAATACAAGCCGAGTGGCGACCAGCCAACAGCAATTGCGGAGCTCGCTGGCCGAATACGGGCTGGCGAAAAGGACGTGGTGCTCCTCGGAGCAACCGGTACGGGAAAGTCGGCAACAACGGCATGGCTAATTGAAGAGCTGCAGAGACCGACGTTGGTTCTGGCTCACAACAAGACCCTTGCCGCCCAGTTGGTTAACGAGTTTCGCGAGCTTCTACCTAACAACTCGATCGAATACTTCGTCTCTTATTACGACTACTACCAACCCGAGGCCTATGTGCCTCAGACTGACACCTTTATCGAGAAAGACTCGTCGATCAACTCCGAAGTTGAACGTCTTCGATACAAGGCGACGATGAGCCTGCTTAGCCGCAGAGACGTAGTTGTGGTCTCTACGGTCTCGTGCATCTACGGCCTCGGTGCACCCGCAGAGTATCTAAACCAGAGCGTTGCTCTTCAGGTTGGCGATGCCCCAGGTCGCGACAAGCTGATCCGCAAGTTCGTAGAACTGCAATACAAGCGCAACGACATCGACTTCTCGCGCGGAAACTTCAGGGTCAAAGGCGACACTATCGAGATCATCCCCGTTTACGACGAGCTAGCGACTCGAATCGAGTTCTTCGGCGACGAAATCGAAGCGATCTACAGACTTAATCCACTCACCGGGGACGTCGTCTCGAAAGAGAACGTGGTCGCAATCTTCCCGGCGTCTTACTACGTCGCCCCGGTCGAACGCATGGCAGAGGCCATCGAGAACATCGAAAACGAGCTCGCCCAAAGAACCCTCCAACTTGAGAAGGAGGGAAAGCTTCTAGAGGCGCAGCGTCTGAAGATGCGCACCAGCTTCGATCTCGAGATGATCAAGGAGGTCGGTTTCTGCTCGGGAATCGAAAACTACTCAAGACACATAGACGGTCGCGAGCAGGGGAGTGCGCCTAGCTGCCTGCTGGATTACTTCCCGGAGGACTTCCTGACCGTAATCGACGAGTCTCACGTGACCGTGCCACAGATTGGCGCGATGTACGAAGGTGACTCGAGTCGAAAGCGAACCCTGGTTGAGCACGGCTTTAGATTGCCTAGCGCGCTTGACAACCGACCGTTGCGCTGGGACGAGTTCTTAGACCGAGTCGGTCAGACTGTTTACCTGTCGGCCACGCCAGGTAAGTACGAGCTGGGTGTCAGCGATGGTGTGGTTGAGCAAATCATTCGACCAACCGGGCTAATCGACCCGAAGATTGTGATCAAACCGGTCAAGGGTCAAATAGATGACCTGCTCGAAGAGATTCGCGTGCGCGCCGAACGCGACGAGCGTGTTCTGGTTACAACGCTGACGAAGAAAATGTCCGAGGAATTGACCGACTTCTTGACCGAGGCCGGAGTTCGAGTGCGGTACCTGCACTCAGACGTAGACACCCTGCGACGCGTCGAGTTGCTCCGCGAGCTCCGAATGGGCTTGTTCGACGTTCTGATCGGAATCAACCTGCTGCGCGAGGGTCTTGACCTGCCAGAGGTATCGCTCGTTGCAATCTTGGACGCAGACAAGCAGGGATTCCTGAGATCGGCAACATCGTTGATTCAAACCATCGGACGCGCCGCTCGAAACGTGAGCGGCGAAGTGCACATGTACGCCGACAAGATCACCGACGCCATGGCGAAGGCTATCGACGAGACAGACAGGCGCCGAGCCAAGCAGGTCGCTTACAACCTCGAGCGAGGTGTTGACCCGCAACCGCTGCGTAAGAAGATTGCCGACATCACTGACCAGATTCTGCGCGAGGAAGCGGATACCGCAGAACTCATCGAAAAAGCCAAGCGTCGAGACGGCAAACCGTTGCCGATTAGGGGCAGGCGCGGAGTTGCGGCCAACGGGTATGACGAGCTACTAGCGATCGTGCTCGAACTCGACGCGCAGATGAAGTCGGCTGCTGCCGAATTGAATTTCGAACTGGCGGCTAGGTTGCGTGACGAGATTTCCGAAATGAAGTACGAGCTAAGGCAAATTGAGAAGGCCGGGCACGCTTAAACTCCTATGGTGAGTAATTCCCTTGACAAACTAATCGTCCGCGGCGCGCGGGTTCATAACCTAAAGAACTTGAACCTCGAGATCCCGCGGAACGCGTTGGTCGTGTTCACGGGACTATCCGGCTCGGGCAAGTCCTCGTTGGCTTTCGACACCATCTTTGCCGAGGGTCAACGCCGATACGTCGAGTCGCTGAGCGCCTACGCTCGCCAGTTCCTGGGTCAAGTCGATCGCCCAGATGTTGACTTCATCGAGGGATTGAGCCCGGCCGTGTCAATCGACCAAAAGTCGACAAACCGAAACCCGCGCTCAACTGTGGGCACGATTACCGAGATTCACGATTACCTGCGCCTGCTCTGGGCGCGAATTGGCACCCCTTTCTGCGCCGAATGTGGCGAAAAGATCGTGAAGCAGACCCCGCAGCAAATCGTCGATCAGATCATGGAACTCGAAGAGGGAACAAGATTTCAGATTTTGGCTCAGATCGTCGATCAGAAAAAGGGTGAGTTCGTCGACCTCTTCAAAGAGCTAAGCGCACAGGGTTACGCCCGCGCAGTAGTTGACGGTGAAACCATTCAGCTCGCCGAAGCCGCCCCACTCAAGAAGACCTTCAAGCATGACATTTCGGTGGTCGTCGACAGGCTCGTAGCGAAGAGCGACATTATCGGCAGGCTCGCTGACTCGGTCGAAACCGCTCTCAAACTAGCCGGCGGGCGCATCATCGTGGACTTCGTCGACAAAAAGGGCGAGCAGCGGATCTTCAGCGAGAAGATGTCCTGCCCGAATGAACACCCGCTGAGCCTGACCGAGATCGAACCCCGCACCTTCTCATTCAACGCTCCATTCGGCGCCTGTCCGGCCTGTAGCGGCCTGGGAACGAAGATGCAGGTCGACGCCAGTTTGGTTATCGGCGACACAGGAGCGAGCGTCAACGGGGGAGCGATCCTGCCCTGGTCTCAAGCCGGGAAAGGCCTCTTCCCTTACTACCAGCGCATGGTTCAGGGTTTGGCCGAAGAACTTGACTTCTCACTCGACGCACCTTGGCAAGACCTAGACGAAGAGGTGCGCGAAGCGATTCTGTTCGGCAACAACTTTGATGTCAAAGTGAAGTGGAAGAACCGCTACGGCCGTGAACTGCGCTACACCTCAGGCTTTGAGGGTGTCCTCGCCTATGTGGCTCGAAAGCACCTGGAAACCGAATCAGACTGGTCGCGCGACCGCTGGGCGGGCTATCTGCGTGAGATCCCTTGCCCGGATTGCGCCGGAACCAGACTCAAACCAGAGGTGCTCGCGGTAAAAGTCTTCGATAAGTCGATCGCCGATGTGACATCGATGAGCCTGGGTGAATCAGCCGATTTCTTCGCCACCATCGAACTGGACGATCGAGACGCCAAGATCGCCGCGCAGGTTCTTCGAGAAATCAAGGCCCGACTCGACTTTCTGCTGGCCGTCGGACTCGACTACCTCAGTCTCGAACGAGCTGCGGGTTCACTCTCTGGTGGCGAGGCGCAGCGCATTCGACTAGCAACACAGATCGGCTCTGGACTAACCGGAGTGCTCTATGTTCTCGACGAGCCTTCTATCGGGCTGCACCAGCGCGACAACCGTCGCCTCATCGAAACCCTCATCAAGCTGCGCGACCTGGGCAACACCCTGATTGTCGTTGAACATGACGAAGACACCATCAAGGCTTCCGACTGGGTGGTCGACATCGGCCCGAGAGCCGGAATCCACGGCGGTGAGGTTGTGCACTCCGGCACCTACGCAGAGCTCCTCAAGAACAAGGCGTCGATTACAGGGGACTTCCTCTCCGGACGCGAAGCGATTGCCAAACCCGATTCGAGACGACCAATCGACCCAGCCCGAATCGTCAAGGTTGTTGGTGCTACCGAAAACAACCTCAAGGCCGTCGACGTTGAATTCCCACTCGGGTTGTTCACGGCGGTAACCGGTGTTTCTGGCTCCGGCAAGTCGTCCCTGGTCAACGACGTGCTCTACGAGGTCCTCGCTAACGCCCTAAATGGAGCAAAAGGGGTTCCGGGGCGCCACACTCGAATTGAAGGCCTAGAGCTGCTCGACAAGGTTGTTCACGTCGATCAGAACCCGATTGGTCGCACACCTCGATCGAACCCTGCCACTTACACGGGCGTATTTGATCACGTGCGAAAGCTTTTCTCTGAGACTCAAGAGGCGAAAGCCCGCGGTTACCAGCAGGGGCGGTTCTCGTTCAACGTGAAGGGTGGTCGCTGCGAAGCCTGCTCGGGTGACGGCACACTGCGCATCGAGATGAACTTCCTGCCCGATGTCTATGTTGCCTGCGAAGTCTGCCATGGCGAGCGATACAACCGCGAGACCCTTCAGGTGCTCTACAAGGGCAAGAACATTGCCGAAGTGCTAGACATGCCAATCAGCGACGCTGCCGAGTTCTTCGCGCCGATCAGCGCGATCGCTCGCTACCTAAACACCCTTGTCGATGTCGGCCTCGGCTATGTTCGACTCGGGCAGTCGGCGACCACACTCTCGGGTGGAGAGGCTCAGCGAGTCAAGTTGGCCACCGAACTTCAGAAGCGAAGCTTCGGACGCTCTATTTACGTTCTAGATGAACCAACCACAGGCTTGCACTTCGAAGATGTCAGAAAGCTACTGCTCGTACTAAACGGCTTGGTCGATAAGGGCAACACCGTAATTGTCATCGAACACAACCTCGATGTGATCAAGTGCGCAGACCACGTCATTGACCTCGGACCAGAGGGTGGCTTTAGGGGCGGCGAGGTCGTCGCCTTCGGAACCCCTGAAGAGGTTGCCAAGAACAAGCGCTCTTTCACCGGTCAGTTCCTCGGCGAGATACTCAAGGCCTAGCCGATGAGCGGGCACTTGTCTTGGCGTCCGAAGACGTCAGACATTCCCACGAACCCCGGGGTTTACCGCTGGTTCGATAGCACCGGGCGAGTGATCTATGTTGGCAAAGCCAAGAACCTGCGCTCGAGACTGACCAGTTACTTTGCCAACCCAGAAACCCTGCACAAGCGCACCCGCAAGATGGTTGAGACCGCCACCGACCTGCAGTGGACGATCGTCAAATCCGAATTCGAAGCGCTTCAGCTCGAGTTCACCTGGATTAAGCAATACAACCCGCACTTCAACGTGCGCTTCAAAGACGACAAGTCCTACCCTTACCTCGCTGTTTCGATGGGGGAATCGATTCCGAGAGTGTTTATCACGAGGACTCGAGACAACAGGGGCACGAAGTTTTTCGGCCCGTATACGCAAGCTTGGAAGGTTCGGGAAACCCTCGACACTCTGTTGAAGGTTTACCCGGTTCGGTCATGCAGCACGGGTGTTTATCAGCGCGCAGCCTCCACCCAGCGAGCCTGCCTGCTCGGCGACATCGGCAAGTGCGCGGCACCCTGCGTTGGCAGAGTCACCCCCGCAGAGCACAAGGTAATCGCCAAAGAGTTCACGGACTTCATGTCTGGAAGTGACACCAAGCACATCGGGGTTCTGCGCAAGCGCATGGAGGTGGCCAGCGAGGAACAACAGTACGAACTAGCTGCCAAGCTGCGCGACCAGATCTCGGCGCTCGAAACCGTGCTTGAGAAAAGCACCGTTGTTTTCAGCGACAACACCGACGCAGATCTCTTCGGCATAGCCAATGACGAGCTTGCGGCAGCAGTCAGCCTTTTCAAGGTTCGGGGTGGGCGCATCCGCGGTGTCCGAGGCTGGGTGGTCGATAAAGAACTGGATCGCTCACTCCCGGGACTTGTCGAGTACGCACTGCAAAACAGCTACATGGGTGCGGCGGCCGAAGAGCTGCCGAAGGAGATTTTGGTGCCAGAACTGCCAGGAGACTTGACAGCGATGACGCAGTGGCTGAGCGACCTGCGTGGTTCGAAGGTCGATCTGCGAACACCCATGCGTGGCGACAAAAAAGCTCTGGCCGAAACGGCACTTACCAACGCGAAGCACGCTCTAATGCTTTACAAAACCAAGAGATCGACCGATTTCACCGCTCGGGCAGACGCCCTAGCAGGAATTCAAGAGGCTCTAGCTCTCACCGAGGCCCCACTTAGGATCGAGTGTTTCGATGTCTCGCATCTGGCAGGCACCGACGTCGTCGCATCAATGGTGGTCTTCGAAGACGGCCTGCCCAAGAAAGACCACTATCGACGATTCTCGATAGAAAACACCACCGATGACACCGACTCGATCTACCAGGTGCTCAGCCGGCGCCTAAAGTACCTCAGGGAAGGGGACTATGAAGTTGACGCGACTAAGTTTTCATACCGTCCCTCGCTTCTCATCGTCGACGGTGGCGTGCCGCAGGTAAACGCCGCGGCAAGAGCCATTAGAGACTCCGGCGTCGAAGGGCTAACCGTCGTCGGCCTGGCCAAGAGGCTCGAAGAAGTCTGGGTGGTCGGTTCAGATTTCCCGATCATCTTGCCCCGAGCCACCGATGAGCTCTTTCTGCTGCAGCGTATTCGCGACGAAGCTCACCGTTTTGCCATCACATTCCAGCGCAAGAAGCGATCGCTCGCCATCGCCTCGGTGCTTATCGAAATTCCCGGCCTGGGGGAGAAGCGGGTCTCTGCTCTACTGAAGCACTTTGGCTCAGCAAAGCGCCTGAAACTTGCTACCGCTGACGAAATTGCCGACGTCGCCGGCATCGGCCCGGTGCTCGCAAACCAAATAGTTACGGAACTGTCCGAATAATCGACCTTCGGCGTGTCGCAATCGCGGTAAAGTTGTCAAACGCGAACGAGGAGAGTTGAGTTGGGCGAGAAGAGGGCTGAACTACTGGTCGTCACCGGTATGTCCGGCGCAGGCCGCTCTACGGTTGGTGACGCCCTAGAAGACCTGGGTTGGTACGTCGTCGACAACCTGCCTCCGCAAATGCTCAGCCCAATCAGCGACCTTTTCTCATTGACCAAGGTCCCGTTGCCAAAACTTGCGGTGATCATCAACGTTCGCGGCCGTGATTTCTTTGGTGAGTTTTCTGAGCACCTGGCTCAGGTACGAGGCCGCCGCGTAAATGTCCGGTTGGTTTACCTTGAAGCAACCGATGCCGCTCTCGTTAAGCGCTTCGAGCAGGTCAGGCGCCCGCACCCACTGCAGGGCAACGGCACAATCCTCGATGGCATCGCAGCTGAGCGAGAGCGACTCGTCAATCTCCGCGAGCAAGCCGATGTTGTCATCGACACGTCAGAGCTGAACATCCACCAGTTGAGCACCAAGATTACCGATCACTTCTCGCTCGAGCAGTCGAGTCGACTCCAGCTGACCGTGATGTCTTTCGGCTTCAAGTACGGCCTCCCGACCGATGCCGACATGGTCGCTGACATGCGTTTCCTACCCAACCCGTTCTGGCAAGACGACTTGCGCCCATTCAACGGCGAGGACGAGCAGGTTAGCGACTACGTGCTCGCGAGCCCCGGCGCAGAAGAATTCGTCGCCTCCTACGTAAATGCCCTGCGACCGGTTCTCCGCGGCTATCAGACCGAAAACAAGCGGTACGCAACCATCGCAATCGGCTGCACCGGCGGAAAACACCGCTCGGTAGCCGTTTCGAGAAAAATCGCCGAACTTCTTGGCAAAGAACCAGACATAGCGGTCAATCTGAAACACCGCGACTTAGGTAAGGAATAGCAATGGCTTTGACGGCAGATCTCAAGGACGAACTAGCACGGATCGAAGTGAAGAAGAACTCGGTTCGAGTGGCTGAGTTGTCGACCATCCTGCGCTTCGCCGGTGGCTTGCACCTGATTGCAGGGCGCGTGGCTATCGAGGTAGAGGTTGACGGCGCGGCAATTGCTCGAAGGGTCAGCAAGGATCTAGCTGAAGTATTCGGCGTAAAGAGCGAGTTGGCCGTTATCTCGGCTGGCGGAATCAGAAAGCAGAGCCACTACCAAGTACGTGTGCTCGAACAGGGCGATGTGTTGGCCAGGCAAACCGGACTGGTTGACGGCCGCGGCCGCCCGGTGCGAGGGCTGCCCGCTTCACTCGTTTCAGGCACCATCGAAGAAGCGCGGGCAATTTGGCGAGGAGCCTTTCTGGCCCACGGCTCACTCACCGACCCGGGTAGATCGGCATCTCTCGAGGTAACCGCCCCAGGCAACGAGGCCGCAATGGCGCTCGTCGGTGTCGCAAGACGATTGGGTGTGGTTGCGAAGGCTCGCGAGGTTCGCGGCGTACACCGAGTAGTTATTCGTGAAGGCGAAGCGATTGCCACCATGCTCACCCACATGGGAGCTCACTCCCAGGTTCTCCGCTGGGAGGAGCTAAGGCTTCGACGCGAGGTTCGAGCAACGGCAAACCGCTTGGCGAACTTCGACGACGCCAATCTGCGTCGCAGTGCCCAAGCCGCTGTGGCATCGGGTGCTCGTGTCGCACGCGCGCTCGAAATCCTTGGCGACGAGATCCCGGTTCATCTGAAATACGCCGGTGAACTGCGCCTCAAGCACAAGCAGGCGAGCCTCGATGAACTCGGACATCTTGCCGACCCGCCGATGACCAAGGACGCGATCGCCGGACGAATTCGTAGACTTTTGGCCATGGCCGACAAGAAGGCCGAAGAACTTGGCATACCTTCAACCGAGGCCTACCTGGGCGACTCGGAATAGACTGCAGAAAAGAATAGTTGGAGACATCATGAGCAAATACGTACTTCCAGACCTGACCTACGACTACGGAGCCCTAGAGCCAAGCATCTCGGGCAAGATCATGGAACTTCACCATGACAAGCACCACTTGGCCTATGTCAACGGCGCGAACCTCGCACTTGAAGCCCTTGAAGAGGCTCGTGAAAAGAACGACCTCACCTGGGTCAACAAGCTTCAGAAAGACCTAGCATTCAACCTTGCTGGCCACGTAAACCACACCGTATTCTGGCGCAACATGTCGCCTGAGGGTGGCGACAAGCCGACCGGCGAACTAGCCGCCGCAATTGATGAGTTCTTCGGCTCTTACGACGCATTCCGAGCACACTTCACCGCAGCCGCACTGGGCATCCAGGGCTCCGGCTGGGCGATCCTCGCCTGGGACATCCTGGGCTCAAAAATGATTATCGAGCAGCTCTACGACCACCAGGGCAACCTCGCAGTCGGCAGCATTCCACTGCTCATGCTCGACATGTGGGAGCACGCTTTCTACCTCGACTACCAGAACGTCAAGGGCGAGTACGTCAAGGCATTTTGGGAGATCGTCTCGTGGCCAGACATCCAGGCTCGTTTCGAGGCAGCTCGAAGCAAAACCGAGGGTCTACTGCTAGTCTGATAGCAGACTTATTGCTCCCAACGGCGCGTAGCAGAGTCACTAATTAGTTGTTCTGTAACTTTCAAATTTGGGAGAAAAATTGGCTACTCGTGTTGGAATTAATGGCTTCGGTCGAATTGGACGTAACTACCTACGAGCCGAACTGGCGAAGGGCACTGACCTAGAGATCGTTGCCGTAAACGACCTGAGCGACCCAACCGCACTAGCCCACCTTCTCAAGTACGACTCGGTAACCGGCCGCCTTAACCAGGAGGTCCGCGTTGAAGGTCAGAACATCATTGTCGGCGGCAACGTAATCAAGGTGCTAGCAGAGCGCGACCCAGCCAACCTTGGTTGGGGCGACCTCGGAGTTGACATCGTGATCGAGTCGACCGGCCGTTTCACCGACGCTGAGAGCGCTAGAAAGCACATCGAAGCTGGAGCCAAGAAGGTCCTGATTTCTGCGCCTGCAACCGGTGAAGACGCAACCTTCGTTATCGGCGTAAACGAGCACCTATACGACCCAGCCAACCACCACATCATCTCGAACGCATCCTGCACCACCAACTGCTTGGCCCCGCTGGCCAAGGTGTTCAACGACACCTTCGGTATTGTGAACGGGCTCATGACGACGGTTCACGCCTACACCGCAGACCAGAACCTACAGGACGGCCCACACGGCGACCTGCGTCGTGCGCGCGCCGCAGCAATCAACATCGTCCCTTCATCGACCGGTGCCGCCAAGGCAATCGGCCTTGTGCTTCCCGAGCTGAAGGGCAAGCTTGATGGCTACGCACTTCGCGTTCCAGTCCCGACCGGTTCGATCACCGACCTGACTCTCGTCTCTAAGCGCGAGGTGTCCGTTGAAGAGATCAAGGCCGCCTACAAGGCAGCCTCGGACAGCGGCCCGCTAAAGGGAATCCTGCTCTACACCGAAGACGAAATCGTTTCAAGCGACATCGTCACAGACCCGCACTCATCGATCTTCGATGCCGGTCTCGTGAAGGTCGTTGGCGGCACCACCGTCAAGATCTCGTCTTGGTACGACAACGAGTGGGGTTACTCAAACCGCCTCGTAGAGCTAACCGAACTCGTAGCGAGCAAACTCTAAGCAATGCGCAAACTCTCTGAACTCGCCCACCTAGAAGGCAAGCGGGTCGTGATTCGATGCGACCTAAACGTGCCGCTCGATGGTTCGAAAATCACCGATGACGGCCGAATCGTCGCCTCGGTGCCAACCATCAAATACCTGGTGGACCAGGGTGCAAAGGTCGTCGTTATCTCGCACCTTGGCCGACCAGAGGGTGCTCCAGACGCAAAGTATTCACTCGGACCAGTGGCGGTGCGGTTGGCAGAGCTACTTGGTCAGCCAGTCTCTTTTGCGACCGACACTGTTGGTAGTGAGGCCCAGGGAGCAGTAAACGCTCTGGATCGCGGGGGAGTCGTGGTTCTCGAAAACCTCCGCTTTAACCCGGGCGAAACGTCTAAGAGCGAAGCAGAGCGAAACGAATTTGCTGCCAAACTTGCCGAGTTCGGCGATGTCATGGTTTCCGATGGTTTCGGAGTCGTTCATCGCAAGCAGGCATCTGTTTACGAGCTAGCCAAACTACTGCCTTCATACGCAGGTTTCTTGATCGAGAAGGAGCTCGAGGTTCTCGAGCGCCTAACCACGAAACCCGAGCGACCTTATGCCGTCGTACTCGGCGGGTCTAAGGTCTCCGACAAACTCGGAGTCATCGACCACCTGCTACCAACCGTGAACAAGTTGCTCATCGGCGGCGGCATGGTTTTCACCTTCTTGGCGGCTCTAGGTCACAAGGTTGGCTCGTCACTCCTCGAAGCAGACCAGATCCCGGTTGTTCAGGAGTATCTGAGCCGCGCCAAGGAGCTTGGTGTCGAAATCGTTCTGCCAACCGACATAGTGGTTGCCAGCAAGTTCGGCGCTGACGCCGAGGTCGCGATTACCCGCGCCGAAGAAATAGAAGGCTCGCCATTCGGCTCGACCGGCCTCGGTCTAGACATCGGCCCTGAATCAGGCGCGAACTTCGCTCGTGAGATCGCCGAGGCCAAGACAGTTTTCTGGAATGGCCCGATGGGTGTATTCGAGATCGACAAGTTTGCCGGCGGAACCCGTGCGGTGGCGAAGGCGCTTACCGGCATGAACGGTTTCTCGGTTGTCGGTGGCGGCGACTCGGCAGCCGCCGTGCGTGCGCTCGGCTTCGAAGATTCTCAGTTCGGACACATTTCAACGGGTGGCGGTGCCAGCCTCGAATTCCTCGAGGGTAAGTCGCTACCGGGATTAGAGGTACTAAATGACTAAGCGCGTGGCGTTCATTGCCGGTAACTGGAAGCTAAACCTTGACCACCAGCAAGGCATCGCACTGGTACAAAAGCTTGCCTGGACGCTCAAGGACGCAAACCACGATTACGCAGGCGCCGAGGTGACCGTGTTTCCGGGTTTCACCAGCTTGCGGTCAATTCAAACCCTGATCGACGCAGACAAACTTGAGCTCACACTTGGAGCCCAGGACATCTCTGCCTTCGACTCTGGCGCCTATACCGGCGAAGTTTCGGGCGTCGCGCTCAAGAAGCTCGATGTCAAGTACGCGCTAATTGGTCATTCCGAACGTCGCCAGTATCACAGCGAGTCTGACGAAATCGTCCAAGCCAAAGTGGCGGCTTCGTTCCGCAACGGAATCGTGCCGGTCATCTGCGTCGGTGAAACTCTCGAAGAGCTAGAGAGCGAGGGTGCCGCCGCGGTACCGGTTCGCCAAACCCTTGCCGCGCTAGCTAATCACGCAAACCTCGGCGAATTCGTCATTGCCTACGAGCCTGTCTGGGCCATTGGCACGGGCCAGGTTGCCACTCCAGAGCAGGCCGCGAGTGTCGCATCTAAGATCAGAACAGCGATTCGCGAGGTCTTCGGCGACGAAGTTGCCGACAGCACTCGCATTCTTTACGGCGGATCTGTGAAGGCAGCAAACGTTGCAGGCTTCCTTCGTAGCCCAGACGTCGACGGAGTTCTCGTTGGCGGCGCAAGTCTTGACGCCGAGGAGTTCAGCGGCATCGCTCGATTCCAGAAGCATCTGGCTATATAATCTTTAGTAGACGAAGTTAGGTAATCTAGAACCATGCCAATCATCCAAATCGCACTTCAGGTGCTCTTGTTCATCATCAGCTTGCTGTTGACGTTGCTGATCCTGCTTCACAAGGGTCGCGGTGGCGGACTTTCCGACATGTTTGGTGGCGGTCTATCAAGCGGTGGCGCATCTTCGGGTGTCGCAGAGCGAAACCTCAACCGAATCACTGTGATTCTCGGTCTAGCCTGGATCCTGATCATTATCACTCTCGGCCTATTCATCAGGTTCGACCTAGTTCCAACCGTCTAAAAGACTCTTAGCAACCCCAGGTTGTAGCCCCGGCGGTCGCATCAACAAACCAAACCGTTCTCTCGCGCCCGCGCACACGCCCAACCGGTAGCTCTTGCGGGTTATCGCCGAACGCCGTCGCCACAGCGTTTTGCTTGTCGGCACCAGCAACTGTGAACCAAACCTCGCGAGCAGAATTGATCGCTTCGTAACTCAAACTCAAACGCATTGGTGGCGGCTTGGGGGAGTCGTGCTCGGCAACCACTAGTTCACCCTGCGCATCTTTGCCAGGGAAGAGACTCGCGATGTGCCCATCGGGGCCGATACCTAACAGCAGAATGTCGAAAGTCGCACCTGCAACGACGCTTCGGAACTCGCTGGCTGCCTCATCGAGCGAAAGCCCTTCGTCACTTGCCGGAAACGGGTGCAGGTTCGCTGCCGGAATATCGATGTGATCGAGCAGTGCTTGCCTCGCCTGAAGTTCGTTGCGATCCCCGCTGTTTCGCTCGACGAATCGCTCGTCACCCCACCACACATGAACGTTTCGCCAGTCGATTTGAGTGTCTCGAAGCTTGGTCAGGGTCAAAATGCCAACCGTGCCACCGGTAACCACCAGGTTGACTGTCGGTTGCTCAGCGAGCAACTCACCAACTCGTTTAGCGATCGCCTCGGCCGCACCGACGGCCACACCATCGGCGTCTTTGAAGCGATTGACTATCGGGCGCATTACTTCTTGGTGACCGTTGGCTTCGGGGTTTTCGCGTAGAAGCCGGCTTTGATGACCTTGCCAAACAGGTGGTCTGGGTCTAGGCGGCGTAGGTCCTCGCTGAGGCAGTCTCTGTCGCTTCGTCTGGGAAGCGTGATTTCACGGGTCGGCTGGGTCGGCTGAATCAAAGTGGCAACGTCTGGAACATTTCGAACAATCTCGATGTCACCAGACTTGCGAATCAGCCTGACGCCGCGGATACCCGAAACCGCCTTGCCACGCGAAGTGCGAACTAGCTTGACCTTGACCTTTAGTTTGAGCTCAAGCCAAGCCGCCAGGAGATCCGTGCTCGGTGAATCCACCGCTCCGGTGACCTCAACTGCGGTAACTGGATCGAATGGCGGCTGATCGAGAATCGCGGCCAGTTGAGCCCTCCAGAGAGTCAGGCGAGTCCAAGCGAAGTCGCTGTCTCCGGGTACGTAGCTCTGCGCGAGCTGCTGCAGGTAGCCGTGCGGGTCAGCTTGATTTGCCGAATCGGTGATTCTTCGGGTCGCAATGCGCCCAATAGGTGAGTCTGAGACCTTTAGAGGGGCAGCGGCAGGCCACCAGGCGACCACAGGGGCGTCTGGGAGCAACAAACCAGTTACCAGGCTCTCTGGGTCTTTCGCGGCTTCTCCGACGGCCTGAAGAACGATAACCTCGGACGCACCGGCGTCACCACCCACGCGAATCTGCGCGCTAAGACCAGAAGTCTTCGATGGGGTTTTACTATCGCTGTCTGCAACCACGATGATTCGACAGGGGTGCTCACGAGAGGCCTCGTTTGCCGAGCGAATTGCCGGCTCAATGCCCTTGATGTTGGTTTGAATAACGAGGGTGAGCACGCGCCCTAGAGCGACGGCACCACCCTGTTCGCGAAGTTGAACCAGCTTCTTTGAAACCTTAGAAATGGTTGTGTTTGGAAGGTCGACGATCAAGGAATTCTCCACTCTCTGCCATCTTGGGCAAGCATTGCGTCGGCTGATGCCGGACCCCAGGTACCCGGGCGGTACTGCTCAACCTTGCCGCGCTTCTTCGCCCAGAACTCTTCAATCGGGTCGAGGATCTTCCAGGACAGCTCAACTTCTTCGTGGCGCGGGAACAGCGGCGGGTCACCGAGCAGAACATCAAGAATCAGGCGCTCGTACGCCTCGGGGCTGGCCTCTGTAAACGCGTGTCCGTAGCCGAAGTCCATGGTTACGTCTCGAACCTGCATGCCAGCGCCTGGAACCTTCGAACCGAAACGAATCGTTACACCCTCGTCAGGCTGAACCCTGATCACGAGCGCGTTTTGGCCGAGTGCCGAGGTTTGATCCGCCGCAAACAACTGCTGTGGGGCGCGTTTGAAGACGACTGCAATTTCGGTGACTCGGCGACCCAGTCGCTTGCCAGCACGAAGGTAGAACGGCACGCCAGCCCAACGGCGGGTGTTGATGTCCAAGCGCATTGCAGCGTAGGTTTCGGTCACCGATTTCGGGTTCATGCCGTCCTCGTCAAGGAAGCCAAGAACCTCTTCGCCACCCTGCCAACCGCCGGCGTACTGGCCGCGAGCGGTGTACTTGCCGAGGTCCTTCGGCAGACGAACTGCCTTCAATACCTTCTCTTTTTCGGCACGCAGGTCGGCCGCGTCGAATGAGACCGGCTCTTCCATGGCTGTCAGTGCTAGAAGTTGGAGCAAGTGGTTCTGAATGACGTCGCGAGCAGCGCCGATGCCGTCGTAGTAGCCTGCGCGACCGCCAACGCCGATGTCTTCGGCCATGGTGATCTGAACGTGGTCGATGTAGTTCGAGTTCCAAAGCGGTTCGTAAAGCTGGTTTGCGAATCGTAGAGCCAGAATGTTCTGAACGGTCTCTTTACCCAGGTAGTGGTCGATGCGGAACACCGAGTCGGCCGGGAAGACGGATTCGACGACGTTGTTGAGTTCGCGAGCGGTCTTGAGGTCGCTGCCGAAAGGCTTTTCGATCACAACGCGACGGAACTGGTCGGGCATAGGGTCGGCAAGACCAGAACGAGAGAGCTGCTGGCAAACCAGTGGGAATGCCTTCGGCGGAATCGAGAGGTAGAACGCGTGATTGCCGTTAGTGCCGCGCTTGGCATCGAGCAGTTCGATGGTCTCTTTTAGGCGATCGAAGGCATCATCGTCGTCGAATTCGCCCTGAACGAAACGAATGCCTTGGCTCAGTTGCTGCCAAACCTCTTCGCTGAACGGAGTTCTCGCGTGTTCGCGGACCGAGTCGTGAACTACCTTGGCGAAGTCCTGGTCTTCCCACTCACGGCGGGCAAACCCGACAAGCGCGAAGCCTGGTGGCAATAAACCGCGGTTTGCGAGGTCGTAAACGGCAGGCATCAGCTTCTTGCGTGAAAGGTCGCCGGTTACACCAAAGATGATCAGGCCAGAAGGGCCGGCGATTCGGTTGAGACGGCGGTCATCCGGGTCACGCAGCGGGTTGACACCGGGTGCCAGCTTTGCGGGGCTCATGTTTCTCCTTTAGCGGGCAGCGTTAGCGATGGCCTTTAGACCCTCGGTAACGTCACCTAGGGTGAGGGTTAGTACTGGTCGGCCAAGAGCGGCTAGGACGTTGGCGTCGCCAGCGGCCTGAGAGGCAATCAACTCACCGAAAGTGAAGTTTCTGCCAGGTACGGCGATGTCTTTCTTTGCGCGTGCGACGATCTGCAGATATGCGCCGATGCGCGGGCCACCCTTGTGATACTGACCGGTTGAGTGCAAGAACCGAGGGCCCCAGCCGAAAGTCACCGGTCGCCCAGTGGCGCTAGCGAATAGTTCGCGAAGTTCGGCAGCCTCGGGGGAGTCAACCCGATCCAGGTACGCGTGAACCGAGAGGTAACCGTCGTTTGGAATCGCGGCCATCAGCAGCGACACAGCAGCGGCCACATCAGAGACACCATCGAGTGCGAGAGCCGAAGACCGAACCTCGGTAGAGCCATCAACAAAGATCGGCTCAACTTCGGCGTCACGCTGCTCAAGCATTGCGCGGGCTGCGATCTTCGCAGACTCAACATCTGGCTGATCAAACGGGTTCACGCCGATTAGGCGGCTGGCAACCACTGTTGCGAACTCCCAGAGCAAGAATTGTGCACCAAGCGCTCCTGAGACAGCCAATTCGTCGCCCTTTGCAGCGGTGCCATCAGCGACGATTCTGGCGATCACAACGTCGTCCAAGCCGATTTCAGGGCTCGAGGTGTCAAGCACGACCGGCAAAACACCCTTACCGAGCTTGCCGGTGGATTCGGCGATGAGTTGCTCAGCCCAGTCGCCGAGACCCACGATATCGGTGCCGTCTGAAACGATGCCGATCTTGTCGCGGAAACCAGCAGCGCTCGAGGTGCGAGCCATTGCGGCACCCAGGATGAGACCAGGGTTGCTTGGGGAGTCCTCGGCAAGAAGCGACGAAACCTCGCGTGCGTCTTCGAGGAGCTGCTGAATGTCTGCTCCGGCCAAACCAGAAGGTACCAGGCCGAAGGCGGTAAGCGCGCTGTACCGACCACCGACGGTTGGGTCGGCGTTGAAGATTCGGTAGCCATCAGCCTTCGCGGCGGCTTCCATAGGCGAACCAGGGTCGGTCACGATAACGATGCGGTCGGTTTTGTCGATGCCGGCGGTGGTGAATGCCTGCTCGAAAACTCGCTTCTGAGAGTCGGTTTCGACGGTCGAACCCGACTTGGACGAGACGATAACAGCGGTTCTGGTGATGTCACCGGCAAGGGCGTGACCTATTTGGTCGGCGTCAGTTGAGTCGAGCACGACTAGAGAGACCCCAGCGGTGTTGGTGATTACCTCGGGTGCAAGAGATGAGCCGCCCATGCCGCAGAGCACAAAGCGATCGACGCCCTTGGCTGCGAATTCTTCGCGAAGCGCGATGATGCCGGTAACCAAGGCCTGAGAGTCGCTAGCCGAGTTCACCCAGCCGAGGCGAATCGAAGATTCGGCTTCGGCGTCTTTACCCCAGAGGGTGAAGTCTTTTGCGGCGATACGGCTCGCGACCTTGTCGTTGACTAGGTCAGCAATGTGCGCGGTGACGGCATCGAGAGCCTTGCCGGCTGCAGATACGACTAGAGGCAACTACTTCGCCGCCTTTAGCGCGTTGGCAACAGATTCAACTAGTTCGCCCCACGAGATGATGAACTTCTCAACGCCTTCGCGCTCTAGCAAATCGGTGACATCGTCGTAGTCCACACCAACTGCTGAAACAGCGAGCAGAACCATCTTGGCGCTCTCGTAGTTGTTGGTGATTGAGTTTGTCGGAACGATGCCATGGTCAAAGACTGCTTCCATGGTCTTCTCGGGCATGGTGTTCACGAGTTCTGGTGCAACCAACTCGGTGACGTAGAGGGTGTCTGAAAGGTTTGGGTCCTTGACGCCGGTAGAAGCCATTAGAGGGCGCTGCTTGTTAGCACCAGCGGCTGCCAAAGCTGCCCAGGCTGCGTTGTCGAACTCCTGCTCAAAGACCTCGTAGGCGAGGCGAGCATTGGCAAGTGCTGCCTGACTCTTGAGCGACTTGGCGTCGCCGGTGCCGATTGCCTCGAGCCGCTTGTCGATTTCGGTGTCTACACGCGAGACGAAGAACGATGCAACCGAGTGGATCTTCGAGATGTCGTGGCCGTTTGCCTTTGCCTGCTCAACACCGGCAACGTAGGCAGCGATTACCTCGCGGTAACGAGCGAGCGAGAAGATTAGGGTCACGTTGACGCTGATTCCTTCGGCGATTACCTGGGTGATAGCCGAAAGGCCAGCCTTGGTTGCAGGGATCTTGATCATGACGTTTTCGCGGTTTACCTTGGCGAAGAGTTCCTTAGCCTGCTTGACAGTGCCAGCGGTGTCGTTGGCTAGACCCGGCTCGACCTCGATCGAAACGCGGCCGTCGAAACCGTTCGACTCTGCGTAAACACCAGCGAAGATATCGCAGGCGTCAGCAACATCGCGAGTAGTTAGCTCAACGATTGCCTGCTCGGTGGAAACACCGGCAGCGGCAAGTTCGGCAACCTGGGCCTCGTAGCCTTCGCCCTTTGAGAGAGCGCCGGCAAAGATGGTCGGGTTGGTGGTGACACCAGAAACCGAGCGGCTGCTGATTAGATCCTTGAGTCCGCCAGAGGCGATGCGCGAGCGCGAAAGGTCGTCGAGCCAGATGCTAACGCCGTTGGCGGCGAGTTGAGCTAGGGGAGTAGTCATGATTGTTTTCTCGTTTTCTCTAGAGGCTTTTTAGAACGTCTTTGGCAGTTGCAACGACGGCCTCGGTGGTCATTCCAAACTCGCGGAACAGGGTCTGGTAGTCGGCAGATGCGCCGTAGTGCTCGATCGAAACGCTCTTGCCGAACGGACCAACGTACTTTGACCAGCCGAGTGCCAAGCCGGCCTCGACTGAGACTCGAGCCTGGACCTTGACCGGCAGGACCTCTTCGCGGTAGGCGGCTGATTGCTCGTCGAACCACTCGAGGCAAGGTGCCGAGACCACGCGGGTTGGTACACCAGCTGCTTCTAGTTGCTCGCGTGCGGCTACCGCCAGCTGAACCTCTGAACCAGTTGCGATCAGAATCAGCTTCGGCTTGCCGTTGGCGGCGTCCACAAGCGTGTAAGCGCCCTTTGCGGTGTTCGAGGCGTCTGCGAAACCCTCGCCGCGCTGGAACACCGGAACATTCTGGCGGGTAAGTGCGATGCCGGCAGGACCTTGACGGCGTTCGAGAATCGTCTTCCAGGCGTAGGCGGTTTCGTTGGCGTCGCCCGGGCGAACGATGTCCAGGTTTGGAATCGCGCGCAGAGTGGCGAGCTGCTCAATTGGCTGGTGGGTCGGGCCGTCCTCGCCGAGAGCGACCGAGTCGTGGGTCCAAACGAAGATCGAAGGAACACCCATGAGTGCTGCCAAGCGAACAGCAGGACGCATGTAGTCGCTGAAGATTAGGAAGGTGCCGCCAAACGCGCGGGTCTTACCGTGCAGGACGATGCCGTTCAAGATTGCACCCATCGCGTGTTCGCGAATACCGAAGTGCAGCACGCGACCGTACTTGTTGCCCTTCCACTCGTGGGTTGACCACTCGGATGGAATGAACGATGGTGCGCCCTCGATGGTGGTGAGGTTTGATTCGGCTAGGTCTGAAGAACCACCCCAAAGCTCGGGCATGACCTTCGCGATGGCGTTGATTACCTTGCCCGACGCTGAGCGCGTTGAAACTTCGGTTCCGCTCTCGAAGACCGGTAGTGAAGCCTCAAGGTCGTCAGGTGTTTTGCCGCTCTCAACACGGTCGAGCAGTTTCTTCTGCTCCGGGTTTGAATTAGCCCAGTCGTCGAAGGCAGACTCCCAAACCTTGCGGTTTTCGGTAGCGAACTGCTGGTAGCCCCGGGTGTGTGCCAAAACTTCAGGAGAAACTTCGAATGACTGCTCTGGGTCGAAGCCAAGTGCTGTCTTTAGCCCCGCAAGCTCTTCGGCGCCGAGCTTGGCTCCGTGGATTTTTCCGCTGTTCTGCTTGGTTGGCGAAGGCCAACCGATGATGGTGCGGAGGCGGATCAACGAAGGCTTGTCGGTTGCCGCCTTGGCCGCCTGAATCGCGTTGTAGAGCTCTTCGATGTCCTCGACGTAGTTGCCGGTCTTGCGCCAGTCAACGGTCTGCACGTGCCAACCGTATGACTCGTAGCGCGCAGAAACATCCTCGGTGAACGAGATGTCGGTGTCGTCTTCAATCGAAATCTGGTTGCTGTCGTAGATGACAACGAGGTTGCCGAGCTTCTGGTGGCCAGCAAGCGAAGCAGCCTCAGCGGTCACACCTTCCTGCAAGTCGCCATCACCTGCGATGACATAGACAAAGTGATCAAACGGGCTGGTCCCAGTGGCGGCGTTCGGGTCGTAGAGACCGCGCTCGTAACGAGCCGCATAGGCGAATCCCGTCGCCGAAGCGAGGCCTTGACCCAGCGGACCGGTCGTGATCTCGACACCCTTGGTGTGACCGTATTCAGGGTGCCCAGGTGTGGCCGAACCCCAGGTGCGAAGGGCCTTGATGTCGTCAAGCTCCAGGCCGTAGCCGTGCAGGAAAAGCTGGTTGTAGATGGTTAGCGAGGAGTGACCAACGCTCAGAATGAAACGGTCGCGACCAAGCCACTTCTCATCGCTAGGGTCGTGGCGCATCACCTTGTTGAAAAGAAGGTAGGCGACTGGTGCGAGGCTGATTGCGGTTCCGGGGTGGCCGTTGCCAACCTTCTCGACGGCATCTGCGGCTAGTACGCGGGCAGTATCGACAGCTTTTGAATCAAGCTCGGTCCATTGGAATGCTGACAAGGCAGCTCCTTATATCTAGGCGCACGAGTGCACGCTCGGTGTTTGATGTTGGGCAACGTCGCCAAAATATGGTGGCAATGCCACGCCAGAAGTCTATACCAGCGCGCTTTTTCTCTCGGGGAATAACGACCCATGTCACTGATTTAGACTTAACCGAAGATGACCTCAAAAACCTCAACCAAGCTCAGCCCCCTTTCGAAGGTAAAGGCTTACTTTGCGCTGACCAAGCCTCGAGTAATCGAGCTGCTCCTGATCACCACCGTGCCAACCATGATCCTGGCGAAGCAGGGACTTCCCGACATCTGGCTAGTTCTAGCCACCCTCGTCGGAGGGGCGCTTTCGGCGGGTTCGGCAAACGCCTTCAACTGCTACATCGACGCCGACATCGACAAAATCATGGGTCGAACCAAGAACCGCCCTCTTGTGACCGGCGAACTTAGCAAACGAGAAGCACTGGTGTTTGCGTTTGTCGTCGGCGCACTCTCGGTGGCCTGGCTCTGGGTTACCACAAACTTCTTGGCGGCGATGCTTTCGCTCAGCGCAATCTTGTTCTACGTGTTGGTCTACACCCTGCTTTTGAAGCGTCGCACTCCGCAAAACATCGTGTGGGGCGGTGCCGCTGGAGCGATGCCCGCTCTAATCGGTTGGGCCGCCGTAACAAACGACTTGAGCGTTTCGGCTTGGCTGCTCTTCCTGATCATTTTCCTCTGGACACCGCCGCACTACTGGCCGCTTTCGATGCGATACAAGGATGACTACGCAGCAGCGGGCGTCCCGATGCTTCCCGTCGTTCGCTCACCCCAGGTTGTTGGCGTTCAGATCGTGCTTTACTCCTGGGCCTTGGTGGTCTCAACCCTGCTACTGATCCCAGCCTCCAACTTGGGATGGATCTACACGGTTACGGCAGTTGCTACGGGAGTTTGGTTTCTAATGGAGGCAACCCGCCTTTATATCTCGAGCAAATCAGGCGATGTGAAGAACCCGATGCGCCTGTTCCACCGCTCGATTACTCACCTAACGATTTTGTTCATCGCACTCGCGATCGATCCGTTGGTAAAGCTTCCGCTGTTTTAGTGGACTTTGATTTCCTCGAGTCGCGCTAGCGCCTCTGCTCGCTCCACGCCATGATCAACAATCGGTGCGGGGTAACCAGCAGAGAGACCTCCGAGTAGCAACCAGGGTTCGTGCACCTCTTTGCCTTCGATGCCTCGCAACTCTGGCACGAACTTGCGAACGTACTCACCATTCGGGTCGAACTTGTATCCCTGCATAACTGGATTGAAAACTCGGTAGTAGGGGGAGGCGTCGGTGCCACAACCGGCTGTCCACTGCCAGCCGTGCGAGTTGGAGGCGGGATCGAAGTCAGTTAGATGCTCCTCGAACCACTTAGCACCGTGAGTCCATTCGATGTGCAGGTCCTTGACTAAGAACGAAGCGACGATCATGCGAACGCGATTGTGCATCCAACCGGTCTCGAGCAACTGCCTCATGCCGGCATCCACCATCGGAAACCCGGTCTTGCCCTGTTGCCAGGCGGCCAGCTTGGCTGGGTCGGTGTCGTAACGCATCTTCTCAAAACGAGGTTCGTAGTAGCCCTCGGCGGTGTGTGGGTTGTGCCAAAGCACATCGGCATAGAACTCACGCCAGGCTAGTTCTTTCATAAAGGTGATCTCGCCGTCGGTGTCACCCAACTCGGCCAGCAGAGTTCGCGGGTGAATTTCGCCATGCGCGAGAGCGTGCGAGAGATGCGAGGTACCGCTCAGGTCAGCGCGATTTCTGATCTCGTTGTAGTCGAGAAGCGCTCTGGACTTGAACCGCTTGAAAGTGCGCAAGGCGAACTGTTCGCCTACCTTGACTTCAGGACCTTCTGGCAGGGTATCCCCGCCAGCATTCAGCCAGCTGACCCCTTCGGGCCTTGCCACCGGCTTCGACCACCCGAGCGCGCTCCACGCCTTGAAGAACGGCGTGTAAACCCGATAGGGAGTGCCGTCTGGTTTGCGCACCGCTCCGGGGGCAACAGCGTAGTTTCCCGGACCGATAACGAGTCTGATTCCAGCCGCGTCCAATTCGATTTGAAGTTCTTGCTCCTGCTTGATTCCAACGGGGTCGAAACTCCGACTGCAGTGAACGGCGGTTACTCCGAGGCGAACCGCAGTTTCGGCAACGCTTGCTACAACCGTCAAAGAACCGTCGAGGTCTTGGTCTAGCGAGCGCCAACTAGCGGTGAGGGAGCGCACTCGAATCTCGCTCATGCCAGCCAAGGCATTAGCGGTGACCACCGGGTAAACGGTCTCACCAGCCGAAACCAGTGCTGGGTTATCGGCTACGCGGAGGTCTCGGCGAAACCAGTAGAGAGTTGCCAATTCGGTTAGGCCTTACGGGTCGCTGATTGCTGAAACGAGAAGAGCGCAATCAGGATCGTCGAGCCGAGGACGTGAAGCGTAACCAGCTCGGCCGGGACACCGAGACGAGACTGGATCACTCCGATGATGGCCTGCATCGCCAGCGCTGCAACCAAGCCCAGGTTCAGTCGCAACAAGAACCTGTTCTCGCGAACGAGGGCAAGCTGAACCAGCACCAGACCGAGAGTTATGTAACCGGGGTAGGAGTGGAAGTGTTGCCAGAGCTCAAGATCCAGACCGTTGCGCGGGGTTTCGGCGTCACCCGCGTGCGGGCCAGCACCGGTGACGATTACGCCAGCAATGATCGAGAGAGTGCCGAAAAGCACAACTAGCCAAGAAACCAGAACACTGAGTGAGGACGCCGACGAGACTTTCGGTGAGTAGTAGCGCCAGACAAATTTGGCTGCGATCCAGATGAGAATCGCTGAGACGAGGTAGTGTGCTCCAACGATCCAAGAGTTCAAGCCTGTGAGCACCGTCACTCCGCCTAGCAAGGCCTGAAAAACGACACCCCCGAGAAGCGTGATGGCGATTTTTCTCTCGGCGGTCTTCCAGAACAAGACCAGGGCCCAGATGGCGATAGCTGCTAGCAGGAAGGTCAGTAGCCTATTGCCGAACTCGATGATGCCGTGAATACCCTGCTCGGGAATCGAAGTTAGCGAGTCCTCGGTGCACTTAGGCCAAGTTGGGCAACCGAGACCCGACCCTGTTAGGCGCACGATGGCTCCGGTAACTACGATCAACATTTGCGAGGCGAGTGAGGCCCAAACGGCGAACTTGCGCAAGAGTGACCTTTCTGATGTCTTTACCCGGAGTGGTTTCCAAAGTAAAATCGAGGAGTCGGAGCAATTTGCTCTCTCCAATACTTACACGAAGGCACGCTGGAATAATCCCGTGCCCGAGCGGTTTGACCTTACGAATAGAGAGGATGCGTCTTGTCAGACATCATCATCGAGCGCCCTGAATTAGATTCGCTAGGCAACTACGAATTCGGCTGGTCAGACAGCGACAAAGCCGGCGAGTCCGCGAAGCGCGGAATCAACGAGGAAGTCGTTCGCGACATCTCTGGCAAGAAGAGCGAGCCCGACTGGATGCTCGAAACTCGCCTAAAGGGCTACAACTACTTCATGAAGAAGCCAATGCCAAACTGGGGTTCTGACCTCAGCGGCATCGACTTCGACAACATCAAATACTTCGTTCGCTCGACCGAAAAGCAGGCTACGAGCTGGGAAGACCTGCCAGACGACATCAAGAACACCTACGAGAAGCTCGGCATCCCTGAGGCAGAGCGTTCGCGCCTGGTTTCGGGTGTTGCTGCTCAGTACGAATCAGAGGTTGTTTACCACCAGATTCAAGAAGATCTAGAGGCTCAAGGCGTTATCTTCCTAGACACCGACACCGCCTTGAAAGAACACCCAGAGCTGTTCCAGGAGTACTTCGGCACCGTGATTCCAGCCGGCGACAACAAGTTTGCTGCGCTGAACACCTCGGTTTGGTCGGGTGGGTCATTTGTTTATGTTCCAAAGGGCGTCCATGTTGAGATCCCGCTACAGGCATACTTCAGAATCAACACCGAGAACATGGGTCAGTTCGAAAGAACTCTGATCATTGCCGACGAGGGTTCATACGTTCACTACATCGAGGGCTGCACCGCTCCGATCTACAACTCGGACTCGCTGCACTCGGCCGTTGTTGAAATTATCGTGAAGAAGAACGCCCGCGTTCGCTACACAACCATTCAGAACTGGTCGACCAACGTCTACAACCTAGTTACCAAGCGCGCCATCGCTCACGAAGGCGCGACCATGGAGTGGGTTGACGGCAACATCGGCTCAAAGGTGACCATGAAGTACCCAGCCATCATCTTGGCGGGGGAGCACGCTCGCGGCGAAACCCTTTCGGTTGCGTTTGCAGGAGCGGGTCAGCACCAGGACGCCGGCGCAAAGATGATTCACCTCGCCCCCTACACCTCATCTTCGATCATCTCGAAGTCGATTGCTCGTGGCGGCGGAAGAACCTCATACCGCGGAGAGATTCGTGTAAACCCGGGCGCTCACCACTCGGCCAACACGGTTCGATGCGACGCCCTGCTGGTTGACACAATCTCACGCTCCGACACCTACCCGGCTGTCGATGTCCGTGAAGACGACGTCTCGATGGGTCACGAAGCAACTGTTTCGCGCGTGAGCGACGAGCAGCTCTTCTACCTGCAGTCACGTGGCATGCCCGAAGACGAGGCAATGGCGATGATCGTGCGCGGCTTTATCGAGCCAATCGCAAAGGAACTACCGATGGAGTATGCACTCGAGCTGAACAAGCTCATCGAGATGCAGATGGAAGGGGCTGTCGGTTAGTGGAGCAACACAGCCACGGAGCCGGCGTGCCGCTCCAGATACGTTCAGAACGCCCTAGATCGACCTCTGTTGCCGACTTTGACGAGATCACTATTCGCGATGAGCAGTGGCGTTACCTGCCGGTAGAGCGGCTCAAGGGGCTCGAGGCGGATTCGCTTAGCGAGTACCTCGGCGACCTAAAGTTTGAAGGCGCAACCGCCATCACAACCGAGTGGATCGACAGCAAGCACCCGCTGTTCGGCGCTGCCGGAACCCCTGAAGATCGCACCTCGGCAGCAGCTTGGGAGTCCACCGATGCCGCCTACCTAATCTCGGTTCCTGCCGGACCGGAAGAGCACGTAATTCTTACCATCGACTCCGACGACCTGAATCCATCAGCGCTACACATAGTGGTCGAGTCAAAGACTCACGCTAAGGGAACCGTTGTTATCGATCACCGCGGCAAGGGAATCCTCGCTGAGAACATCGAAATTATCGTCGGTGCCGAAAGCGACCTAACCGTGATCAGCATCCAGGACTGGAACGCTGGCTCGGTTC
>JBILRS010000021.1:0-17850 GCA_044372535.1 Rhodoluna sp. | reverse complement strand
ACTTGGTCGCAACTCGCACCTCAAGCACGTCGTGGTCTCCTTCGGCGGCGACACGGTTAGAGTAACCCCTTCGGTTTACTTCGATGGCCCAGGCGCTTCGGTTGACATGTTCGGTGTCTACTTCGCAGACGCGAACCAGCACCTAGAGCACAGACCGTTCGTTGATCACTCGCAGCCAAACTGCAAGTCCCGCGTCACCTACAAGGGTGCACTTCAGGGCGACAAAGCTCACACCGTCTGGGTCGGCGACGTCTTGATTCGCAAAGAGGCCGAGGGTACCGACACCTACGAGCTCAACCGCAACCTGCTGTTGACCGATGGTGCGAGAGCCGACAGCGTGCCGAACCTCGAGATCGAGACAGGTCAGATCGAAGGAGCGGGTCACGCAAGTGCTTCTGGTCGCTTCGATGACGAGCACCTGTTCTACCTTCAGGCTCGCGGAATCAACGAGCTCGAAGCGAGACGCCTTGTCGTGAAGGGCTTCTTGAACGAAATAGTTCAACAGATCGGCATCGAGTCGATCGAAGAAAGACTCAACAAATCCATCGAAGAAGAGCTAAAGAGGAGCGTCAAGTAATGGCCCACCAAATATGCCCAGTAGAAGACATTCGACCAGGTAAGGCGATCCGCGTCCTGATCGATGGTCACGCCATTGCCATCGCCCGAACCAAAGACGGCCAGGTAAAAGCAATCGACGACAAGTGCTCGCACGGTGAAATCTCGCTAAGCGAGGGTTTCGTCGACAACGACACCATCGAGTGCTGGGCACACGGCGCAAAGTTCTCACTTGAAACCGGAGTTCCGCTATCGCTGCCCGCCTACGAACCGGTAGCCGTTTACGAAGTCTTCATCGAAGACGGCGTCATCTTCCTCGAATACGACAAGGCCTAAAGAAAGTAGTTATGGCAACCTTAGAAATCAAAAACCTGCATGTCTCAGTCTTGACTGAGCAAGGCGCGAAGGAAATCCTCAAGGGCGTAGACATGGTCATTCGCTCGGGGGAGACCCACGCGATCATGGGCCCCAACGGTTCAGGTAAGTCAACCTTGGCCTACTCGATCGCTGGTCACCCGAAGTACGAGATCACCGAGGGTGAGATCCTTCTCGACGGCGAAAACGTCTTAGAGATGAGCGTTGACGAACGAGCTCGCGCGGGAATGTTCCTTGCCATGCAGTACCCGGTCGAGATCCCAGGCGTCTCGGTTAGCAACTTCCTGCGCACCGCCAAGACTGCGATCGATGGCGAGGCGCCGGCTCTTCGCCCCTGGATCAAGGAAGTTCGCGAAGCCATGGACTCTCTCAAGATGGACTCGACCTTTACCGAGCGCAACGTAAACGAGGGCTTCTCGGGTGGAGAGAAGAAGCGTCACGAGATCCTTCAGATGGAACTCCTGAAGCCAAAGTTTGCCGTACTCGATGAGACTGACTCAGGCCTCGACGTAGACGCACTCAAGGTTGTCTCTGAAGGCGTAAACCGAGTCAAAGAGAACACCGGAATGGGCGTTGTGCTCATCACTCACTACACGCGAATTCTCAAGTACATCAAGCCTGACTTCGTTCACGTTTTCGTGGCCGGCAAGATCGCTGAGCAGGGTGGCCCAGAGCTAGCCGAGAGCCTTGAGGCTGAGGGATACGACAGGTACGTAAATGCCTAAGGAACTCAGCCCAGCGAAGTACGACGAAGTCATCGAGGCTCTAAAAGACGTCATTGACCCAGAAATTGGCGTCAACATTGTCGACCTGGGGCTCATCTACGGCCTTGAGGAATCAGAGGACGACGGCTCATTGCTGATCAACATGACGCTCACCTCAGCAGGTTGCCCGCTCACCGATATTCTCGAAGAGCAGACCGGAGAAGCGCTTGACGGTCACGTTGAGGCCTACCGAATCAACTGGGTCTGGATGCCACCATGGGGTCCTGAGAAGATCACCGAAGACGGCCGCGAACAAATGCGTGCCATCGGGTTCTCCATCTAATTGTTCAAAAAGAAATAGGCCTCCCGGATCGGGAGGCCTATTCGTTTAAGTTCTTGCTTAGCCCTTGATTTTCTTGATCAGAGCCCATGCACCGGGAAGCAACGTCGAAGCCAAAGCGATCTTGATAGCGTCGCCGATCACAAACGGAGCAAGTCCTGCCGAGATTGTCGCGGTCAGGTCGTTCGGGTAACCAACGGCACCCAGAAAGATTGAAAGCCAAGGAAGACCGAACGCGTAGATGGTTGCGTTACCGGCGATGAAACCGAGTGCAACACCGAACCACTTGCGATCCCAGTTGCGCTCAGCGAAAAAGCCGATTACAGCGGCTGCGGCAATGAAGCCGACGAGGTAGCCGAGGGTTGGGCCAAAAGTCCAACCGGCTTTTGCGGCGGTGAAGATTGGCAAACCGATTGCGCCGAGAACTACGTAGAGACCCATTGAGATGGCACCACGAACCGACCCGAGAGCTGCACCAACAAGCAACACAGCAAGGGTTTGACCGGTTACCGGCACTGGCCACATCGGGAGGGCTAGCTGCGCAAGCGCTGCGGTGAGGGCGGTACCTGAAACGATGAGTGCAATGTCGGCGGTGAGACTGCGGGGGATGAGGCGGTCAACGATGGTTGGTCGACTGGCTATTAGTACCGACATAAACACTCCTAGGTTCGGTTTATAACGATTGTAAACTAGGTCTTTTGGAATGCTCCAACGTTTACGAAAGATAACCCTTGATAAATGTCAAAGATCTAGAGATCCGTATCGGAGCTCGTGTCTTGATGCAAGACGTTATCTTCAGAGTTGATAAGGGTGACAAGGTCGGGCTGGTAGGTCGAAACGGTGCCGGCAAAACGACTCTCACCAAAATTCTCGCTGGCGAAGGTCAGCCCTCGGCAGGGTCTGTTGAAACCACCGGACTCATCGGCTACCTACCTCAGGACCCGCGAACCGGAGATCCCGAAGAGTCCGTGCGTGATCGAATTCTCAATGCCCGTGATCTTGGCGACCATCTCAAGGCGATGTCCAAAGCCTCAGAAGACATGGGATCCGTTGACCCAGACATTTACGAAGCGGCCATGAAGAAGTATTCGAGCGCAGAGGAGCGCTTCATCGCCAACGGTGGCTATGCCGCCGAAGCCGAAGCCGAGGCAATCGCGGGCAACTTGGGCATCAAGCCTCACATTCTCGAGCAGCAGCTAAAAACTCTCTCGGGTGGCCAGCGTCGCCGAGTTGAGTTGGCGAGAATTCTCTTCTCGCAGGCCGACACAATGATTCTCGATGAGCCGACAAACCACCTCGACGCCGACTCGGTGGTCTGGTTGCGAGAGTTCCTAAAGACCTATCAGGGCGGCTTGATCGTTATCAGTCACGATGTCGACCTAATCGGCGAAACCGTGAACCGCGTCTTTTATCTCGACGCCATGCGAACCGTTATCGACGTCTACAACATGGGTTGGCACAACTACCTCAAGCAGCGCGAAGCCGACCAGGAACGCCGCAAGCGCGACCGAGCCAACGCCGAAAAGAAGGCCGCAACTCTAACTCTTCAGGCCGCTAAGTTTGGTGCCAAGGCCAGTAAGGCAGTGGCTGCAAAGCAGATGGTCAAGCGAGCCGAAACCCTTCTGAGTGGGCTCGAGGAGGTCCGCGAAGCAGACAGGGTTGCGCGAATCAGGTTCCCAGAACCAGCTCCCTGCGGTCGCACGCCCCTCATGGCATCCAATCTCAGCAAGAGTTACGGTTCACTCGAGATCTTCACGGCGGTTGACTTGGCGATCGATAAGGGTTCGAAGGTTGTAATCATTGGGCTAAACGGAGCCGGCAAGACCACGTTGCTCAGGATGCTGGCCGGAATCGATGAGCCAGACACGGGTACGATCGAACCGGGTCACGGACTAAAGGTCGGTTACTACGCGCAGGAACACGAAACCCTTGATGTGTCGAAGACCGTGCTTGAAAACATGCAGCGAAGCGCACCACAGCTCGGCGACACCGACGCGCGAAAGGTGCTCGGTTCTTTTCTGTTTAGCGGCGATGACGTAAACAAGCCCGCTGGGGTGCTCTCGGGTGGCGAGAAAACCAGACTCGCGCTTGCGGCGCTGGTGGTTTCGTCGGCCAACGTGTTACTTCTGGACGAACCGACAAACAACCTTGACCCGGCCAGCCGAGAAGAGATTCTGCACGCGCTATCGACCTTTACCGGTGCCGTAGTTCTCGTTTCGCACGATGTCGGTGCTGTTCTTTCGCTAAACCCAGAGCGCGTCCTGATCTTGCCAGACGGCGACGAAGACCTTTGGAACGAAGGCTACGCAGAGCTTATTTCGCTCAGCTAAGCGAATCTTCGATTTCTTCGTCGGACGCCCGCTTGCGAACTTTGACGCGAACCCGACCGAGAGCGCGATCGCGTTCTTGGCGAATCATCCAAAAAAGTGCGGCAAAGGCCATCAGTCCGAACAGGATCCACTGCAGCGCATAACTGAAGTTGTTTCCCTCATCGGTGCTTGGCGATTCCATTTGAAGCAACCTGGCCTCGCCACTGGAGTCCGAGTAAACGCGACCGTAGGTGCGCTGGTAGGTGTCTCGCAGCCCCAGCTGCTGAGTAACGCGTGGCACATCAATGTTTGGGGTCTGCCCAGCCGGCGCTGAACGCGAATCGGCTGGTTCGCTTGGCCTCAACCTGACGATAATCTCTCGCTGCGCGCCGGTTGGCAAGGGGTTGGCGTCGGGGGAGTCCTGCTGATTGCCGGTTGGGAGCCAGCCTCTAGAGACCAGCAAGATTCGTCCGTCGACGGTCTTGAACGGCACGAGTTGTTCGAAACCTGGTGAACCGCGGTTCGGTCTATTGCGCACCAGCAAAGCCTTCTCAGTGAGGTACGAGCCAGTCAGTTCGACCGCGCGCCACTCGAGTTGGCTTGACCATGTATCCAATTCGGGCAAGAGTTCATCAATAGCGACCGAGTCGGCATCAAAGTTTTCGAGAACCAGGTTGATTCGCTCAACCTTTTCGGCTCTCCGATCAAACTGCCAGTTAGCTAGGAAACCGCAGGCAATGGCAAAGACCAATACCACCGCGAACCATTTGCTCCATTGCCTCCAACTTTGGCGAAAGTAACTCAAAGTTCACGCACCTCAATCAAGAAGTCTCGATTGCCTAGATACTCGGTGAAGAATTCGACGTGACTCTCGCAAGAAGCCCAGAGTTTCGTTCGACCATCGCGGTGAACGTTCGGGTTTCGCCACTCGAAAACCTTGGATGCCTCGGTTACGCAGCCGGCGCGAGAGCACTTATTTTGCGCTTGAGTCAATGAAGTCCCTACTCGAAATCTGCAAAGGCGCGACCGCTTCGGCTTTGGATTTGGCCCTGCTCGAACCGATCGAGTTTGCGGCAACCACAGCAAAGTATGGCAGCAGAACCGCACCGGCCATGAACACCCATCGCAACCAGCCGTCGATCGCAACGGCGAGGAAAATGCAGGCTAAACGAATCAGCATCGCCACGGTGTAGTTGATGAAACGACTACGCCTCTCGGCCTCCGGTGAAGACTCCACCGAGGTAACACTTGTGCGCTTTGCCAAAACTTGCCTCCGAGACTAAGTTATCGTGCGATTGCTCGCTACTAGACTTAACACAACTCGCGATGAGACTAAATACTTCCAAGAAGGAACAAAGTGGCTACTCCCAGAACCGTGCTCGTCACCGGCGGAAACCGAGGAATCGGTAGAGCAATCGCAGAAGAATTCGTTGCCCAGGGGCACCGCGTAGCAGTGACAGTGAGAAGTGGTGAAGGCCCGGCAGGCACCCTGAGTGTGATCGCCGATGTTACCGATAGCGCTTCGCTCGACTCAGCATTCGCAGAGGTAGAAGAGAAGCTTGGCCCGGTCGAGATTCTGGTAGCTAATGCCGGAATAACCAGGGACATGCTGCTACTTCGCATGACGGACGAAGACTTCGAAGAGGTTTTGAACACCAACCTAACGGGAGCGTTTCGCGTAGTCAGAAGGGCCACCAAAGGAATGGTAAAAGCCCGCTACGGTCGAATCATTCTGATTTCTAGCGTGGTCGGCTTGCTGGGTAGTGCCGGACAAGTCAACTATTCGGCGGCAAAGTCGGGGCTGGTTGGCATGGCTAGGTCGATCACCCGAGAGCTAGGCTCTCGTGGAATCACCGCCAACGTCGTGTCACCGGGTTTCATTGAAACAGACCTGACGGCCGTGCTTTCTGAAGAACAGCAGGAGCAGTACCGCAAGAACATTCCTGCTGGGCGCTTCGCCACGACCGACGAAGTAGCACGCGTTGTCACATGGTTGGCAAGCGATGACGCCGGATACATCTCTGGCGCGGTTATCCCGGTCGATGGCGGCCTGGGCATGGGTCACTAAAAGCTTCAACCACAAAAGAAGGATCGTTCGATGTCACAGAAATTTGCAGGAAAATTCGCTTTTGTCTCCGGCTCATCCAGAGGAATCGGCGCCGAATTGGTGCAGCTCTTGGCTGCCGACGGTGCCACCGTTGCCATCAACTACCGAGACAAAGTCGCCAGGGCCGAGAAGGTCGCCGCGGCCATCACCGAGAAGGGTGGCAAAGCCATCGTGGTCGGTGCCGACCTTACCGACTACTCAACCATCGATGCACTCAAGAGCACCTTGGTCGAAAACTTTGGTCACCTAGACCTATTGGTTCTAAACGCATCCGGCGGAATGGAGGCCGGCAAGGCCGAGGATTACGCGATGGTCTTGAACCGTGACTCGCAAGTCAACCTCGTGAAGACTTTGCTTCCACTACTTGGAGAGGGCTCAAGAATCGTGTTTGTGACGAGCCACCAGGCCCACTTCATCCACGAGGCCCCGACCATGCCCGAGTATGTTCCCGTTGCGCTAAGTAAGCGTGCTGGCGAAGATGCACTTCGGGCGATGATTCCGGAGCTAAGCGCAAAGGGAATCGGTTTTGTCGTGGTTTCGGGCGACATGATCGAGGGAACCATCACGGCCGCGCTACTGGATCGACTAAACCCCGGCGCTATCGACGCTCGCAAAGAAGCAGTTGGCAAGCTTTACAACGTTGAAGAGTTCGCAGCCGAAATCTTTAAGGCCGCCTACGAGCCGATTCCGTCAGACAACACGGTGCTGGTTGGCGACACCGCTGACTTCACCAAGTCCTAAACCGGCAAAATTGCGATCAGCGGTTCGAGGCTCTTGCCATCGAGCACTAGATCTGCGTTAGCGCGCACCAGGGGTTTGGCATTAAACGCAACGCCGATTCCGGCGGCTTTCATCATTTCGAGATCGTTTGCACCGTCTCCCACGGCAATAGTTCTACCTTCGGCGATGCCGAGCTCCAGAGCCCACTCGGCAAGCGATGCTGCCTTGGCTGAACGATCGATAACAGGTCCGACGGTCTTGCCGCTCAGTTTGCCGTCAGTGATTTCTAAGGTATTCGCCCTGTAGAAATCCAGCTGAAGGTCTTTGGCAAGAGGTTCGAGCACCTGACTGAAGCCGCCCGAAATTGCTGCAACCTTGCCTCCCGCTCTGTGAATCGCCGCGATTAGTTCTCTTGCGCCAGGCGTGACTCTGACCCGAGCTAGCGTTTCGGTCAGCACAGTCTCAGAAACCCCTGCGAGCATTGCGACTCGTGCCGCTAGCGACTGCGAGAAGTCGAAATCCCCGGCCATTGCGGCATCGGTGATTGCCTTAACTTCTTCACGCTTGCCTGCGGCCTCGGCCAGCAGCTCAATGACTTCGTCTTCAATGAGCGTCGAGTCAACATCGAAAACAACAAGAAAACGACTCAAGGGGTAACCCTCTCATCTCGGCCACAGATGGGGGAGAGCCCGAAAACTCTTTTGCTGGTCATTTGGCAATGTTATTGGCAAACGGGTCGCTGAAAGCGACATTGCGCGAGACACCACAGCGTTCTACCGCGAAGCAATGGCAACGTTCGCTTAGGCTTCAACTCATGAGTGAAGTAGTTCGTCTAGTTGATGTGACCGTGGTTCGAGACGGCAAAGCAATCCTAAAAAACATCGACTGGCAGATCGAAGACTCGCAGCGCTGGGTAATCATTGGCCCGAATGGCGCCGGAAAAACTACCTTGCTGCGCATCCTGGCGGCTCAACTTCAACCCAGCTCGGGTTCGGCCATTGTTCTAGATAGTCGCCTCGGAGAGGTGAACGTATTCGAATTGCGAACCCGAATTGGTTTCGCCTCCAACTCGCTCGCTGCCCGCATTCCAAACTCTGAATCCGTTCTAGACGCTGTGATGACCGCGAGCTATGCGGTAACCGGTCGCTGGAACGAAAAATACGAGGACGTCGACGAGAGACGAGCCCGCAGAGTGTTGGGCGAGTGGCAACTGGCCGACTTCGCCAATCGAGCCTTCGGAACCCTGAGCGACGGTGAACGCAAGCGCACCCAAATAGCCAGAGCCGTAATGCCCGACCCAGAGCTTCTGCTATTGGATGAGCCGGTCGCAAGCCTGGACCTAGCGGCTCGCGAGCACACCGTTTCGATAATCGGTCACTACGCGAGCGCGCCATCCGCGCCAGCAATCGTCATGGTCACCCACCACCTCGAAGAGATCCCGGCGGGTTTCACGCATGCTCTCGTCTTGAGTGCTGGTGAGGTATTCGCTGCTGGACCAATCGATTCGACACTCACTTCAGAGAAGATCTCGGAGGCCTTCGGTCTCGAGGTCAAGGTGACAAAAGAAAACAATCGCTTCACTGCACGCGCCAAGTAGTGGTATTGTTTTCTCTTGGTGCTGTTGCACCCCAAAAACATTTCAAACCTGCAAGGAAGAACCATGAAGGCTGATATCCACCCAAAGTACGAGGCAGTCGTTTTTCGCGACCTAGCTTCGGGAGTTGCTTTCCTTACCCGATCAACCGCTACCAGCGCTAAGACCATCGAGTGGGAAGACGGTAACACCTACCCGGTTTTCGACGTCGAAATCTCTTCGGCTTCGCACCCTTTCTACACCGGTAAGCAGCGCATCATGGACTCTGCCGGTCGAGTCGAGAAGTTCAACACTCGCTACAAGGGCTTCGGTTCCTAAACAACTTAAAGAAAAAGAGCCTCGGCATTTGCCGGGGCTCTTTTTTTGAGCTAGATCTAGTGGGGCTTTAGCGGCCAGCCAATGTTCGCCTTGAAGGTCGGGTCTTTAGAAACCATGAATTCGGCGAAGCTGATGTCTTGCTCTTTGCTCCAGCTCACCTGAGCGGCGTGCAGTTCGTTGACATCTTCTGGCATCGGGTACTTGGCAAAAATGGCCTGGGCAACTCTTCCGGCGGCAACTGCGTCGGCGGTCGCGTTGTGGGCATCGGTCAGGGCGACGCCGTAGTGCTGAGCGGCGTTTTCTAGACGGCGCTTGCCAGAGCGATAACGATCGAAGTGCTTGTCAAGCACCAGCGGGTCAATTACGGGCATTGGCTCGGAGATTGGTTCGATGCCGTGGCGCACCGCCTCGTGAAACAGAATCGTGAAGTCATACGGGGCGTTGTAAGCGACAACGGGGATACCGCGTTCAAAATAGCCGCGCAGAGTCGAAACGATTTCGCCGACCACCTCTTTGGCATCACGCCCGTGTTCGCGCGCGTAATCGGTTGTTACACCGTGGACGCTGGCTGCGACATCGGGAATCGGAATCACTGGGTCGGCGAGCCACTCGAGGTCGCGGCCAACAATGTTCCCGGCTGCGTCAAGCTCGACCGCGCAAGCGGTGACGATTCGGGCATCGGTTAGGTCGAGGCCGGTGGTCTCAAGGTCGAATACGGCAATGTTTTTGCCCCACTCGGGCAACTCTGGATCAAATAGGGTGTCGTTCACGATTGCAGACTACAAGCCAGCGCAGACATTAGCGCGAAAGGCGCGAGAATGCCCCACGAGCGAGTTCTTCGGCCGCGCGGTGGTGGTTGAGCGAAAAGATGTGCAAACCGGGCGCACCGGCCTCGAGTAGCTCGCGGGCGAAGTTGACCGAGTAAGCCATGCCAATAACTCTCGCCGACTCGTCGTCACCCGCAGCCAGCAGTTCGGCCACAAGCTCCTCGGGCACCGAAGCACCGCTGAGCTCTGCCATTCGCAGAACACCCTTGGCGTTCGCAATTGGCATCACCCCGGGAACGATTGGAATTGTGACCCCGGCGGCACGCGCTGCTGCGACCAGCTCGGTGTAAGCCGAGACTTTGAAGAACAGTTGAGTGAATGCGTACTTCGCTCCAGAGTCCTGCTTCAACTTCAGCACTCTGATGTCCTGTGCGAGATTCGCAGACTCTGGGTGAATCTCCGGGAATGCTGCTACGCCGACTTCCATGTCGGAGTGCTCGGTGACCTGCTCAACGAGTTCTAGTGCGGTTTTCAGTTCACCCTGGCTGAGCGCGTCCGGGTTGTCTTTGGGTGCGTCGCCACGGATCGCAAGAATCGCCGCCACTCCGGCGTCCTGGAAAGCGCCGATGGTGGCTCTGGTTGATTCGAAGGTTGCACCAACGCAGGTCAGGTGACCAATCGTTGGCACTCGCGAAGCCATGCGCTCCAAAACCGCGAGTGACTTGGACTGGTTGGATCCACCAGCGCCGTAGGTTACCGAGACAAAGTCGGGGGAGAGCTCGAGAAGTGCATCGAACGAGCGCCACAAAATCGACTCACCCGCGACATCCTTTGGTGGAAAGAATTCGAAGGAGAGCGTTGGCTCACTTCTGGCAACTAGCTCGGCAATCATCAAGTAATTCTATTCAGGGCGACAGTTTAGAATTGACGGGTATGTTCACTTTGCGCGCGCAAGCCCTCCTAGAAGCCATTTCAACTCGAGTGGTTGTCGCTGACGGCGCAATGGGAACAATGATTCAAGAAGCGGGGCCAAGCCTCGACGACTTCCAGCAGCTCGAGGGTTGCAATGAAGTTCTGAACGTAACCCGCCCAGACATCATCAAGAGCATCCACCGACGCTACCTCGACGCGGGTTCGGAAGCAATCGAAACCAACACCTTCGGAGCGAACCTCGCGAACCTGGCCGAGTACGACATTGAAGACCGAATAGCGGAGCTCGCCGAGGCAGGCGCTAGATTGGCCCGCGAAGTTGCCGACGAATACGAGAACCGCTGGGTGCTCGGCTCGGTTGGTCCTGGCACAAAATTACCAAGCCTGGGTCACGCCACTTTTCAGGTTTTGCGAGATGCCTACCAGCAGCAGGTTGAAGGTTTGATTCGCGGTGGCGCAGATGCTGTTCTGATCGAAACAACCCAGGATCTACTGCAGGCGAAGAGCGCTGTGATTGGCTCTAAGCGAGCGATGGCCGCTCTAGACACGCAAATTCCGATCATCGTTTCGGTGACCATTGAAACCACTGGCACGATGTTGCTTGGCAGCGAAATCGGAGCGGCGCTGACCTCTCTCGAAGCCCTCGGCATTCAGGCGATTGGCCTGAACTGCGCGACCGGCCCAACCGAGATGAGCGAACACCTTCGCTACCTTGCCAAGTTCTCGGAGCTCCCACTCGTTGTCATGCCAAATGCCGGGCTCCCGATTCTTTCTGGCGACGGCGCCTACTACCCGCTGAGCGCAGCCGAGCTTGCTCACGCCCAGGTTCAATTCGTGCGCGAGTACGGAGCGGGCCTGGTCGGTGGCTGCTGCGGAACAACACCTGAGCACATCAGGGCGTTGGCCGATGCGGTTCGCGAACTCAAACCGTCCCGCCCAACTTTGGTGGACGAACCAGGACTTTCGAGCCTCTACCAGCACCAACCCTTCGACCAAACAATGACCTACCTCTCGATTGGCGAGCGAACCAACGCGAACGGTTCGAAGGCGTTCCGCGAGGCAATGCTCGCCGAAAACTGGGACGAGTGCCTCGAGATTGCGAAGTCGCAAACCCGCGAGGGAGCCCACGCACTGGACGTATGCGTTGACTACGTTGGGCGAGACGGAGCTCGCGATGCTCGCGAACTTATCTCGCGTCTGGTTACGGCCACCACACTCCCGCTCGTCCTCGATTCAACCGAGCCGGCAGTTTTGCAGGCAGGGCTCGAGAGCACCGGCGGTCGCGTGATGATCAACTCGGTCAACTACGAGGACGGCGACGGCCCGACCTCTCGGTTTGCCAAGATCATGCCGCTGGTCAGGGAACACGGCGCTGCGGTCGTTGCACTCACCATCGACGAAACCGGGCAGGCAAGAACGGCAGAGCACAAGTTCGAGATCGCCAAACGCCTAATCGAGGATCTGACTGGCAACTGGGGAATGCGCATCTGCGACATCACCGTTGACACCCTCACCTTCCCGATTGCGACCGGCCAAGACGAAACGCGCAGAGACGGCATCGAGACCATCGAAGCAATTCGTCGACTTCACGAAGCGTTCCCTGGCGTTCAGTCAACTCTCGGCATCTCGAACATTTCGTTTGGCTTGAACCCGGCGGCCCGCCACGTGCTCAACTCGGTTTTCTTGCACGAGTGCGTGAACGTTGGTCTGACCTCGGCAATCGTGCACGCCGCTCGAATCATGCCGCTGAACCAGATCTCGAAAGAACACCAGAAGGCAGCTCTAGACCTGATCTACGACCGTCGCGAGTATGACGCCGACGGTAACGTCACCTTCGACCCGCTGACACAGCTCCTCGATACGTTCTCGGGCGTCGACAGTGCCGCTGCGCGACAGACCAGATCTGCAGAGCTTGCCGCGATGCCTCTCGACCAGCGCCTGCAGCGCCGAATCATCGACGGCGAACGCAAGGGCCTTGAAGCCGACCTCGACGAGGCTTTGATCACCATGACCGCGCTCGACATCATCAACCTTCACCTGCTCGAGGGCATGAGGGAAGTCGGCGAGCTCTTTGGTCGCGGCGAGATGCAGCTGCCCTTCGTGCTGCAGTCTGCCGAAGTCATGAAGGCGGCCGTTGCCCATCTCGAGCCGCACATCGAGAAGACCGATGACGTCGGCAAGGGCAAGATTCTGCTCGCCACCGTTCGAGGCGATGTCCACGACATCGGCAAAAACCTGGTTGACATCATTCTGAGCAACAACGGTTTCGATACCGTCAACATCGGCATCAAGCAGACCATCGGAGACATCCTCAAGGCTGCCGAGGAGCACAACGTCGACGTCATCGGCATGAGTGGCCTGCTGGTGAAGTCAACGCTGATCATGCGCGAAAACCTCGAAGAGATGAACATGAGGGGAGTGGCAACCCGCTGGCCAGTGATTCTTGGCGGCGCCGCCCTAACCCGCGCATTCGTAGAGCAAGACCTCGATGAAGTCTTTGACGGTGACGTGCGCTACGCAAGAGACGCTTTCGAGGGCCTAAAACTCATGGATCTCCTCGTCCGTCACAAGCGCGGCGAAGACGTCCAGCTACCCGAGCTCAAGAAGCGACTCGTAAAACCTGTTAGCAAGCTCGTCATCACGGAGCCTGAAAACCTGCCCGAGCGATCAGACGTCGCACTCGATAATCGGGTGCCGACACCGCCGTTCTGGGGCACCAGGGTCATCAAGGGCATTCCGCTTCGCGACTACGCATCGTTCCTAGACGAACGGGCAACGTTCATGGGCCAGTGGGGGCTGAAGCCGTCACGAGCCGAGGACGGCGCAAGCTACGAGGAGCTGGTTGAGACAGAGGGTCGGCCGCGACTTCGCCGCTGGCTTGAAAGAATCCAGACCGAGGGCTTGCTCGAAGCCGCCGTGGTTTACGGGTACTTCCCGGCATACAGCGAGGGCGATGACCTCGTGATTTTGAACGAGGACCACACCGAGCGTCTCCGGTTCAGTTTTCCGCGCCAGCACCGCGATCGCCACCTCTGCCTGAGCGACTTCGTTCGCCCCAAGTCATCCGGTGAGATAGACGTTGTGCCGTTCCAACTTGTCACCATGGGCAACCGTATCTCGGAGGCAGCGAACGAGATTTATGCGGCGAACCAATACCGTGACTATCTGGAGCTGCACGGGCTCTCGGTTCAACTGACCGAGGCGTTAGCCGAGTTTTGGCACAGTCGAGTTCGCGAAGAACTCGGTTTCGGCGCTGAAGACCCGTTGAACGTCAACGAACTCTTCGACCTGAAGTACCGAGGAGCGCGCTACTCATTCGGCTACCCGGCCTGCCCGGACTTGGAGGATCGCATCAAGCTGGTCGAACTGCTGAAACCTGAAGTGATCGGGGTCACTCTGAGCGAAGAGCTGCAACTGCACCCAGAGCAGTCGACCGATGCGATGGTTTTGCACCACCCCGAGGCTAAGTACTTCTCGGTCTAGGCTAGAAATATGGTCGTCAAACCAGCCGAAGTCGCCAAAATTGCCGCCAAGCGGGGGATCGAACGCAAGCTCCAGTTGATGGGCGCTAACGCGAAGTATTGGTTTTACCCGGCCAGCACCCCAAGTCGCGGCAACATCGTCTTCGTTCACGGCTTCAGGGGAGCCCATGACGGGTTGCACACGATAATCGGTGAACTAACTGACTTCGACTGCTACGCCCCGGATTTGCCAGGCTACGGGGTCTCTGAAGCACTCACCGTCGAGCATGACCTTGATAACTTTTCGACCTGGCTGGGTGAATTCATCTCAGCCCTGAAACTCGAAGGCGCGCCGGCGGTGGTCGGGCACTCGTTCGGAACCATGATCGTTGCAGCTCACGCCGCAGAGCAAAAGCAAGACATGGACGACGTGGTGTTGATTAATCCCGTCTCCAAACCCAGCCTGCAGGGCCCCAGGGCTTTCATCTCGGGGCTCACCTCGATGTTCTTTTTGTTCACGAGCAAGCTCTCCGAGAAGGGGAGTCGCTTCTTTGTCGACAGCTGGCTCGTGCTGCAATTTGTGAGTTCGATTATGTCCAAGTCGAAGAATCGTGAACTGCGAAAGTGGATTCATAACCAGCACCACCAGACAATGATCAATTACTCGAGCAAAAAGGTTTTCTACGAGAGTTACCACGCTTCGGTGCACCACTGTGTTGAGGAATACGCGCCTCGAATCGAAAACCGAACCCTAATGATCGCGGGGGAGCGAGACGACATCACCAGCGTCGAACAGCAGACCGAGGTCTCTGCCAAAATGCCTAACGCAAAGTTGGTTGTGATTCCAGAAGTAGGCCACCTGGTGCACTACGAGGCCAGCGAAGAAGCCGCCAGTTTGATTCGGGCCTTTCTCACTGAGGCAAAGTAATGGCCGGAATCTTCTTTGACGCTCGCTACATTCGACCGGACTTTCACGACGGGATCAGCCGTTTTTCGGCAAACCTCTTCGCCGCTCTTGCCAAGCGCGTTGAACTAACCGCAATCATCTCGGACGAAGCCCAGCTGACCCAGTTGCCGAGCGGCACCAAGTGGGTCAAGATCAATGCCGCAACCTCTGCACTAGAACCATTCGCGGCGCTCCGGCTGAACCGCCACAAACCCGATTTAGTCTTCTCTCCGATGCAAACCATTGGCAGTCTGGGTCGCAGGTTCAAGCTGGTTCTCACAATCCACGACCTGATCTACTACCGCCACCCGAAGCCGCCCGCCAATCTGTCGCTGCCGCTTCGACTGGGTTGGCGCTTGTTTCACCTCACCTACATTCCCGAGCGCATTTTGCTAGCAGGCTGCGACGCGGTTGTCGCCGTCTCGGCTGCAACGCTGAAAGACATTCGCAGAAACCGCTTGACCCGAAAGCCGATTGCGGTGGTTCACAACGCCACAGAACGACGCGAGCACCCAAAATCGAAACGTTCGGTTGAAAAAACCCTGGTCTACATGGGCACGTTCATGCCGTACAAGAATGTTGAAACCCTGATCAGGGGAGTCGGCTTGCTAGGCGACTACCGACTCGAGCTTTTGAGTCGCATTTCACCAAGTCGCCGGGCGGAACTTCAAGCTCTCGCCGAAAAATGTCAGGCGAATGTCGTCTTTCACAACGGCGTTTCAGACCAGCGCTACTTCGAGCTTCTAGACACAACCACCGCTCTGGTCTCTGCCTCGCGCGATGAGGGCTTTGGCATTCCGGTCGTCGAGGCACTCGAGCACGGCGTGCCGGTAGCGATAAGCGATATCGAAATCTTCAGAGAGGTTGCGGGAGAGGTCGGTGTCTTTTTCGACCCCGAAGATCCTCAGAAATTCGCCGACTGTATTCGGCAACTCGAAGCCAAGCCGAATTCGGCTGCGTCACTGCGCGCTCAGGCAGCCAAGTTCAACTGGGACGACTCGGCATCAGAACTTCTGAAACTGATCGAGTCTGTCTAAGTGAGTGTCTGCGGTCGGTAGTCTTCGATCGACCAGCGGGTGCCGTCGAAAGAGATAATCGACAGCGACGCGTTGCCAAGCCGCTCACCCTCGCGGGGAAACTCTCCAGCCGAAACGATGTTCAGAAGTTTGCGAATCAATGCTCCGTGCGAAACGGTTAGCACCCGGCGCCCGGCAAAGTCATCCACCAGTTTTTCAAGCAAGCGGTGGCAGCGCGCCTCGAGGTCGGCGATTGATTCGCCACCGGGAACCACCGAGTTTGGATACTTTTCGCGCCAATCTTCATAGCGGAGCCCCTCGGCCTCGCCGAAGCTACGCTCCAAAAGCAAGGGTTCGATCATGAGTTCGCCGAAGGAATGGCGCTCAGAGACGATTTCAGCGGTTTTTACTGCACGACCCAATGGAGACGAGACCAGGGCGTCCCAGTCTTCTGAGAGGGCGGCTGAGGCTGTTCTGGACTGCTCGATACCAGTTTCATTGAGTGGAATGTCGCTGGTGCCCTGGAGTCGAAAGTCGATGTTCCAGTCGGTTTGCCCGTGGCGCAGTAGGCCGATCGTCGTAATTGTCATAGCAATAGCAAGGGTAAGGCCACCGAGCTGCTCACCTCGAGCTTGACTGAGGCAAGGTCGTCTGCCTTGGTTGGTCCGACGTTGACCACGATTATCGGCTTTTCGGCTTTGGCAGCCTGCCGTGCGAAGCGAAATCCGCTGTTCACCGCGAGCGATGTTCCGACCACGAGCAGCACCTGCGCGCGCTCAATCGCCGCCATCGACTGTTCGACCCTGTCGAGTGGCACGTTCTCGCCGAAAAAGACCACATCTGGCTTCAGAACACCCTGGCAAGCGAGGCAAGCGGGAACCGAGAACCCGGCAACCGCTTCGATTTCGGCATCGCCATCTGGCGAAAATTCGATGTCCGGGTCTTTTCTTATCTCGGGGTTTAGGTCTTGCAAAAGCTCGTCCATTTCAACCCTGGTGAGCATGAAGCCACAGCCGACACACTTGACCAAGTCCAGCCTGCCGTGCAGATCAATAACCTGTTTCGACCCGGCCCGTTGATGAAGTTGATCGACGTTTTGGGTGATTATCTGATCCACCCGACCGAGGGCCTCGGCTTCGGCGAGCGCAATATGTCCGGCGTTTGGCTCGGCGTCTGAGATGCGACTCCAACCCACAAAAGACCTGGCCCAGTAGCGCACGCGCGCCTCAGTCGAGCCCATGAAGCTGTCGAAGGTCATCGGGTGTTTCGCGACTTTACCCAGGCCGCGATAGTCGGGAATGCCGGAATCCGTCGAGATACCAGCCCCGGTGAGCACGGCGAGCGCTTTGCCATCAATGGCACTCTTTGCGTGTTCAAGCGCGTATAGCGCGGCCGCCCCAAGGTTCTCGTTCATTGGTCCAAGTCTAGGAGTGCCATGGGTGAAGATTGTTCTCGTGATTAAGTACCTGGGCTCGAAGCGCACTCTGATGCCTTTGCTTGGTGCGCTGGTCGAGTCGAGCGGTGCCTCAACCACTCTCGACCTGTTCACCGGCACGACCAGAGTTGCCAAAGCGATGAAACTCGCGGGCAAGCAGGTGACAGCCTTGGATTCGGCCACCTACTCCAAGGTTTTTGCAGATACCTGGATCGCGCTCGACGCTTCAACGGTGAACCAGAGCGAACTAACCGATGCGATTGCCCACCTTGC
>JBILRS010000114.1:0-3794 GCA_044372535.1 Rhodoluna sp. | reverse complement strand
TTCTACTGATACTAGCAATGTATCGCCATCTGCTTATTTTACAATCTATTTTTTAGATGAGAACATTGGATTTGCTACGCAAGAGTCTAATACTATGCTTAAAACAATAAATGGTGGTGAAACTTGGACAGAGGTTTCTGGTTCATTTCAAGCCATCTTTTCAATATATTTTGTAAATAATAATGTTGGTTATGCTTGTGGTGAATATGGTGCAATGTATAAAACAACTAATGCTGGCAACTCATGGAGTTCTATAAATTTCCTAAATGGATATATCGCCGATTCTAGCATGTACGGTATTTTTTTTACAGATGAAAACAATGGATTTGCAACAGGTATGCGTGGTAGAATAATAAAAACTAATAACGGTGGTAATAATTGGACTCAATTTTCACCAACATACAATACAATAAAAAAAATAGAATTCCCATCAAATAATATTGGTTACACTCTTGTAGGAAATGATTATTTCAAAACAACAGATTCTGGAAACACATGGTCATATCTTAGTACTCCTTTACATTACGAATATGCAAACGGATTTGATTTTGTTAATTCAGACATAGGATACTCAATTGGTGGTGGTACAACAAGTGCGGCTGGTTCTGTATACAAAACTATTAATGGGGGTAATACTTGGACAAAAGCAAACAACGGTGTTAATGTTATTGCAGATGGATTATACGCAATAGATTTTATTGACGAAAATATTGGATTTGTGAGTGGTGGATTTAATCAACCAAAAACATTAAAAACTATAAACGGAGGTAACACGTGGCAACAACTAAATACATTACGATTTGGGCAAATTCAGTTTTTAAATACATCAGTTGGTTATGCTAGAAACATTGGAAATCTTTACAACCGAATCTACAAAACTATAGATAGTGGAGTAACATGGAATATTACTTTTGAAATTGCTGATGATATAAAATCTTTCCATTTTGTAAATGAGAATGTTGGTTATTTTGTTGGTGATAGTGCTTTAATGTATAAAACAATCAATGGCGGGATTACATGGCAACAGATAACAATCCCATATGCTTATTACACATTAGTAAAGTTTTATTCCGAAAATATAGGATACATATGCAATGAAAACGGATTACTATATAGAACAACAAATGGTGGAATTTCTTGGCAACTTATTAATTCGATAAACCAAATTACTGATATTACTTTCCAAAATTCAATTATTTTCATTTCAGGAACAAATGGGAAAATTTTAAGTTCAAATTTGGGAGCACTTTTTATTGATGAAATTGAAAAAGATAACAATGAAATAAATATTTATCCAAATCCCACTTTTGATAATATTAGTATTATTAGTAATAATGAAACAATTCAATCCATTGCCATTTTTGATTTTACTGGTCGCGAAATTTTAACTCAAAAACCATTTAATGAACTAAATAGAATTGAAATCAATCTAAAAGATAATAGTAAAGGACTGTATTTATTAAAAATAATTTTAAGTTCAAGAGAAACGATTTTAAGAAAAATAATACTAAAATAGTAGTTAAAAAATAAAGATCATAAATATAGTAAACCTTCTACCAACAGCCGTTTCACGAAATTGCGGGGTTTGGGATTTATCAGAATTGGTGATTTTTGAAACTAAATTTTGTCTATATTTGCAATCGAAAGTGTTGAAAATCAGCAACTTCGTGAAGCAGCGACACGTTACAGGAAACCTTAACTCACAGACACTAAAAAAAAGAATAAAAACAAAATATTTTAAAATGAAAACAAAAATAATATTACTACTGACATTATTGACAAATTTGTTTGTATTTAGTCAAAGTCAATTCCAAAATGTTGCTACAAGTGGCACAAATAATGCGGAAAGAGTAGCAAATTTTAGTGTTTCTGATGCGACAAATGAATTACTTGAAATAACTAACTCAACTAATATTAATGGTCAATTTATTCCTTCATTATGGGCTCATCACCAAGCTGATAATCGATTTGTTTTCCGTCACTTTATTACAACTAATTCAGCTCAAGATAATGGTACTATACCTATGATGATTTACAGAGCAGAAATTCGAGATAATTTAAATTTAAGCGCTGGTCCAACCGGAGATTTTCCTTGGGGAACAACAGCAGCTAATGTTGTTAATAGACCTTTATTTGCATGGGAAAACGGAAATACACAACTAATGAGGATGTTAGCTAATGGCTTTCTTGGAATTGGAACTACAACGCCAACTGCTTTGCTACATACTAATGGAACAGTGCGCTTTGAAAATATTCCAACAACAACATCAAATACCTATGTTTTAACAACTGATATTAATGGAAATGTAAGTAGGCAATTAGCTACTTCTTTTGGAAGTACTCTAGTTAATAATTGTAATACAACCAATTTTATAATTAAAAAAGGTGCAACTGACTTTACTTGCTCTCAAATTTTTGATAATGGAATTGGTGTTGGTATTGGAACTATTAATCCAACCACTTTATTCCATACCAATGGAACATTAAGATTTCAAAATTTAGCAGATTCGACAAGCCCATTTAAAATTCTTGGAACAGATAATACAGGTAATGTATTTGAGTATAACCCTTCTGAACTTTCAGGCACAGCCAATAATGATTATGATTGGCTCAGACCCGATGGAACTTTCGCTTCTTCTATTAATGATAATATTTATACAAACGGGAATGTGGGAATTAATGTAACCAATCCAACAGCAAGATTAAACACTAATGGAACTTTAAAATTTGAAAATTTATCAGATTCAACCAGCCCGTTTAAAATTCTTGGAACTGATACTACAGGTAATGTATTTGAGTATAATCTTTCTGAACTTTCAGGTACTGCGAGTAACGATTATGATTGGCTCAAACCCGATGGCAGTTTCGCTACATCTATTAATGATGATATTTATACTAATGGAAAAGTGGGAATCAATACGAACATTTTTCCGACTCAAGTCGGAGATGTAGATGTCAGTTCCTATAGCTTATTTTCAAAAGGAGGAATATTAACCGAAGAAGTTAGAGTTGCTTTAAGCTCTGAATGGGCAGATTTTGTGTTTAAAAAAGAATACAAATTAGAATCATTAAAAAATGTTGAAAAATTTATTACCGATAATGAACATCTAAAAGGTGTTCCTAGCGCTAATGAAGTAGAAAAAAATGGAATTGAATTAGGAGAAATGAATAAAATTTTACTTCTTAAGATAGAAGAATTGACTCTTTATTTAATAGAAATGAATAAAAAAATTGAATCTCTAGATGCAGAAATTGAAAAATTGAAATCAAATGAAAGATAGTTTATTAGTATTAGTTTTATTGTTTTATAAGCTTTCATTTAGTCAGACAACAAATTCTGATTGTAATGAAAATTTTGTGTTGTCAAATAATGAAAACAATAACAATTATACTTACAACGTACAAGATTTTATTATAACTGAAGGTAATTATGAAGTTGCAGCTTTAAATAATGAAATTAAAATGAAAGCAGGTAATGTTATTGTATTAAAACCTGATTCTTACATAAAAAAAGGTTCATTATATTTGGCCAGAATTGAACCTTGTACACATTGTGATTTGAATTTTACTTTCTCATTTTTTTTTACACCAAATCAGGATGGTTTTAACGACTATTGGAGAATAAATTGGTTGAATCCTATTGATTTTACAGAAGTGTCAATTTTTGATAGATTTGGTAAATTAATTAAAGTATTAAAAGATAATCAAGATTCATGGGATGGAAAATATAATTCAAATGATTTATATTCTTCTGATTATTGGTTTAAATTCATGTACACAGATTGTAATGGTAA
>JBILRS010000095.1:0-3813 GCA_044372535.1 Rhodoluna sp. | reverse complement strand
AAGTTGAGGCAAAGACCGAGCTGGTGCAACTTCAGTCAGAGATTGGCGAACTCGAAGTTCAAACTCTTCTGAATGGCGAATACGACTCCCGGGCGGCCGTGATAACCATTCGCGCAGGCGCTGGTGGCGACGACGCCACCGACTTCGCCGAAATGCTGATGCGCATGTACCTGCGCTATGCCGAGAAACACAAGCTCCCCGCGGCGGTTCTAGACATTTCTTACGCCGAGGGCGCCGGCATCAAGTCGGCGACCTTCGAGATCGACTCTCCGTTCGCCTTCGGCACTCTTTCGGTCGAAGGCGGAACCCACAGGCTTGTGCGCATGAGTCCGTTCAACTCGGCTGGAAAGCGCCAAACCTCGTTCGCCGCTGTCGAGGTTGTTCCGCTGATTGAACAAACCGACGTCATCGAGATTCCCGAGAGCGACATCCGGGTCGATGTCTTCCGGTCTTCTGGCCCTGGTGGTCAGTCGGTCAACACAACCGACTCTGCCGTGCGAATCACGCACATTCCCTCGGGCACCGTTGTCTCGTGCCAGAACGAGAAGAGCCAGATACAAAACAAGGCAGCCGCCCTCAGAGTTCTTGCCTCGAGACTGCTCGAAATCAAGCGTCGCGAAGAAGAGGCGCAAAAGAAGCAGCTCGCCGGTGATGTCAAGGCGTCCTGGGGTGAGCAAATGCGTTCATACGTCCTAGCTCCATATCAGATGGTCAAGGACCTTCGCACCGACTACGAGGTGAACAACCCCAGCGCCGTTTTCGACGGGGACATCGACGGATTTATTACCGCTGGCATTAGGTGGCGTAAACGGGTTCAGAGCTAACCCTGTTTTAGGCTCTAATCACAATGATCTCGATTAGAAACGTCACCAAACAGTACAAGGGAGCCCCTAGGCCAGCCCTTGACGACGTCTCAATTGAGATCGATAAAGGCGACTTTGTCTTCCTGGTCGGCACCTCGGGTTCCGGTAAATCCAGCCTCCTTCGTCTAATGCTTCGCGAGGACGTCCCCTCCCGTGGTTCAGTGATCGTGCTCGGCGAAAACCTGGTCGCGATTCCTTCTCGCCGAATTCCTCAGTTTCGCCGCAACATCGGAATGGTGTTTCAGGATTTCCGTTTGCTGCCAAACAAGACCATCTTCGAGAACATCGCTTTCAGTCTCGAAGTTACCGGTGCTAGCCGTTCCAAGATTGCAGACAAAGTCCCTGCCGCGCTGCGCTTGGTTGGCTTGGCTGAGAAGGCCGAGAGAATGCCTAACGAGCTTTCTGGCGGCGAGCAACAGCGCGTTGCCCTAGCCAGAGCCTTCGTTGACACGCCTTCGCTTCTGCTAGCCGATGAGCCAACCGGAAACCTCGACCCAGCCACCAGCGCCGAAATCATGAACCTGCTTCAAAAGATCAACGAGGCGGGCACGACGATTGTCATGGCAACCCACGATCGCGGTTTGGTAGACAAAGCGCAGAAGCGCGTAGTTGTTCTTGACCAGGGCAGAATCACCCGCGACGAGCGCGGCGGCGGGTACGTGAGCGAGCAATGAGATTCAGCACAGTAATTCGCGAAGCGGTTTCTGGTCTTCGCAGAAACGTTGCCATGGTGGTCTCGATCATCTTGGTCACCTTCCTTTCGCTAACCTTCGTTGGCACCGCCGGTCTGCTGCAAATGCAGGTGGGGGAGATGAAGAACTACTGGTACGACCGCGCCCAAGTAGCCGTCTACCTGTGCTCGTCGATTTCACCAGCCGACGCCTGCCCTCAGGGTGAGGCTTCACCAGACATTAAGGCTGCTGTCGAAGCCAAACTAAAAGAAGAGACTCTGACCCCCTACATCGCCGAGTACTTCTTCGAAGACCACGAGCAGGCTTACCAGCGCTTTCTTGAGCAGTTCAAGGGCAACTCGGTCGCCAAGTACGTGACCAAAGAGCAGCTCAACGAAACGTACTGGGTGAAGCTCAATGACCCCGAGAAAAGCCAGATCATCACCGAGACCTTCACCGGGTTTGCCGGAGTCGAGGAAGTTCGCGACCAACGCAGCTACCTAGACCAGATTTTCAGCATCTTGAACGCTGCCAGCCTCGCTGCAATCGGTGTCGCCGTGCTGATGTTGTTCTCTTCGGCACTGCTGATTTCAACCACCATTCGATTGAGCGCATTCTCACGTCGCCGCGAAATTGGAATCATGCGCCTGGTAGGTGCGAGTAACTTCTACATCCAACTACCGTTCGTGCTCGAAGGCATCGTCGCGGCGACCGTTGGTAGCCTCCTCGCAGGCGGGGCCGTGGTCGCAATCGTTCACTTCTTCGTCCAAGGCGTGCTCGCCCCTAGGCTTCCTTTCACAAACCTGGTCGGGCTCACCGAGGCTTTCACTGTGTTCCCGCTTCTGGTAGGGGTTGGCGTGCTCCTCGCAGCAATAGCCTCTGGCACAGCAATTCGCCGCTACCTCCGCATCTAACCTGCTTGTTAGACTGATTGGCTGACCGACCACGGTCAGTTAGATGGAGTGAATCGTGCCTAAAGAGCGCGGCCAGAAAGTTGTGGCCAGCAATCGTAAAGCCCGCCACGACTATCACCTTGAAGATGTCTTTGAAGCTGGTTTAGTTCTCACAGGCACCGAAGTGAAGTCGCTGCGGGCCGGTCGCGCGTCCCTGGTAGATGGCTACGGTTCAATCGAGGGCGGCGAAGCCTGGCTCGAAAACGTGCACATCCCCGAATACACCCAGGGCACCTGGAACAACCACAACACTCGCCGACGTCGCAAGATGCTCCTCAACCGCGATGAGATCGACAAGCTCGCAGGCAAAATCAAAGAGTCTGGCTACACGCTTGTTCCACTGAGCATTTATTTCAAGGACGGACGCGCAAAGGTCGAAATCGCGCTAGGTCGCGGTAAGAAAGATTACGACAAGCGCCATGCCCTGAAAGAGGCTCAAGACAAGCGCGAGGCCGCAAGGGCAGTATCGACCAAGGGCAAAGACTGGTAGATCCACTCCGGTAGGCGCAACTTGTCGGGTATCCTTTAGGTAGGAGTGCTGGGAAGTCTGGTCGGCGTTTTATTCGCCTACCCCGAAGGACCCCATGTTAGCTGTAGCTTCTGCAATTGTCTTCCTCATCGCCTACGCGCTTATCGCCTCTGAAAAAGTCAATCGAGTCGCAGTTGTCTGCGCTGGCGCAGCCGTAATGGTTTTGATTGGTGCAACAGACGCCGACAAGGCGTTCTTTAGTCACTCCACCGGCATCGACTGGAATGTCATCTTCCTCCTGCTGGGCATGATGATCATTGTCGGAGTGGTTCACAAGACGGGCCTGTTCGAATTCCTGGCTGTGAAGGCACTCCAGCTCGCGAAGGGTGAACCCCGCAAAGCTTTCATCTACATCCTGCTGCTTGTGGCGTTTGCCAGCGCTTTGCTCGACAACGTAACCACCATCCTGCTCGCTGTTCCTATGACGTTCCTAATTGCTCGCTACCTAAAGGTGAACGCCGTTCCGTTCATCTTGGGCGAAGTTTTTGTCTCAAACATTGGTGGTGCTGCAACACTCATTGGAGATCCGCCAAACATCATCATCGCTTCAAAGGCAGGCCTAGACTTCAACGCCTTTTTGATTCACATGACGCCGATCTCGGTTCTTGTTCTGGCATTTGTCATTCCTTTCCTCGTCTGGGTTTTCCGCAAGTCCTTGGTGAACGATCAGGTGGACCGAGACTCCATCATGAAGTTGGACCCAGCCTCATACATCACTAATAGAGAACTATTGAAGAAGAGCTTGTTCGTTCTCCTACTAGTGATTGCTGCCTTTATCGGGCACTCGATTTTCCACA
>JBILRS010000035.1:0-14275 GCA_044372535.1 Rhodoluna sp. | reverse complement strand
TGGACCCAAACAAACTCTGTAATGGCGAAGATGTCGATGATCTGTTCGACTGCCTCGGCGAAGGCTTCCCACTTGAAGTCGGGTTCGTAGCCGTCGAGGTAAAGAAATGGCTGACCGATCTCGTCTTTCACCAGGTAGATGCCAAGTATCGGCGGCTCGAAGGTCTCTAGGTGATCTTTTTCGAAGTAGACAACTGGACGTCGAGACCTGTAATCAAGAAGTTCGTCATTATTGAATCGGACGACGAGAGTGGCGTCCAAGTTGGCGAAAATGTGGCTGTTCATCTGAGCGACGCTTCCGCCGGCGTCGGTGAAGCCCGTAATCGCGCCAATCATTCGAAGTCCCATTGGAACTCGAATATCTTGGTTCTCAAACGAAAACAACGATGCGCTCACCTGACCATTTTACCTCGCGCTAGGCTATTGCGTATGACGACTCCAAAGTTGAACGTACTCCCAAAATTCACCTCATTCACCAAGTCATCGGCATACGTTGTCGGTGTAAAAGCAAACGGGTCAACGCCTGTACTTGCTGAATCGACCATCGACCTCTCGCCCATACAGCAGCTTGATCTGGGTGCGCTTGGCGTCAAGCACTCCCCCGAGGTCACATTTCGACTTCCCGCTCCAAACGGCGCCATCTACCTGCTGGTCGGAATTGGTGACGGAAACTTGGACCCAAACAAACTGCGCGAGATCTCCGGCGCAGCTTCGCGAGAACTCAGCGATGCCAAGGAATTGGTTTTCGGCCTACCGGTCAAAGACAAGTCCGAGACAGAAGCAGTGTTCGAAGGAGCCCTTCTCGGGCGCTACCAGTTCGGCTCTTACCGCGGACTCAACAAGCTGACAGAGAACGCGAACGTAAAAATCACAGTTGTTTCACCTCACAAACCAACCCCCCAGGCACTCAATAGGATCGAGCTGATCGCCGCCGGTGTTGCCGCGACACAGGACCTAGTGAACGCACCTGCCAACGACATCTACCCCCAGAGCCTCGCGGCCGCGATTCAGAAAGCCGCTCGAGGCACAGGCGCGACCGTTGAGATTTGGGACGAGAAACGACTTGCAGCAGACGGATTCGGCGGCATCCTTGGCGTCGGCAAGGGCTCATCTCGCCCGCCACGATTGGTGCGGGTTGAATACAAACCGAAGAACGCAAAGGCGCACCTAGCATTCGTAGGCAAGGGCATAACTTTTGACTCTGGTGGCCTCTCTATCAAGCCGGCTGCGTCAATGGTCGGAATGAAGTACGACATGACTGGTGCAGCAACCGTGGGTCAAGCCGCGTTGGTTATCGCACGTCTTGGGCTTCCGGTTCGAGTAACTGCTTGGCTTTGCATTGCCGAGAACCTAGTTTCAGGTACTTCAACTCGACCGAGCGACGTTCTAAAGATCAGAAACGGCAAGACGGTTGAAGTTATCAACACCGATGCCGAGGGTCGATTGGTACTTGCCGACGGCCTATCAATAGCCAGCGAAGCCAAGCCCGACATGATCGTAGATGTTGCCACGCTGACCGGCGCTGCATCGATTGCTCTCGGTAACCGCTACACGGGCCTAATGGGCCACGGGCGCGGAATCGAAGCTCTCCAAGCCGCCGCTGCAACAGCCGGCGAACTGGTATGGCACATGCCGCTACCTGCCGATCTTCGAGTCTCACTAAAGTCCGAGATTGCCGACATCGCTAACGCAAAGTTCGGCGCTAACGGTGGCATGTTGCTCGGAGGTCTCTTCTTGCAGGAATTCATCGGCAAGAAGGCAAAGGGCGATGAGCAAATCGACTGGGCCCACCTGGACATCGCGCCTTCGGCTAACAACGATCTCGCCCCCTGGGGCTACAACGGCAAGGGTGCTACCGGCGTAATGCTCAGAACGCTGGTTGCCTTAGCCGAGTCGTATCGCTAAACCTGTAAAGTTGTAAACAATCCCAAATTTCAGATGGAGTTTCCATGGCCGACTACACGTTTGACGTCGTAATTCTTGGCGGTGGCAGTGGCGGTTACGCAGCTGCACTGCGCTCAGCCCAACTTGGTAAGCGCGTTGCGCTTATTGAGAAAGACAAGCTCGGAGGCACCTGCCTGCACCGTGGTTGCATTCCTACCAAAGCGCTTCTGCACTCGGCAGAAGTCGCCGACGTCACGCGCGACTCAGCCGCCTATGGAGTGAACTCAACATTCGAGTCGATTGACATGAATCAGGTCAATAAGTACCGCGACGGCATTGTCGACAGACTTTTCAAGGGACTCACCGGCCTCGTAGGCAGCAAAGACATCACAGTCGTGGCCGGAGAGGGTCGCCTGACTGGGCCGAAAACAGTTTCGGTCAACGGAGACAACTACACCGGAGTAAACGTCGTCTTGGCGACCGGCTCTTACAGCCGCACACTCCCAGGCCTTGAGATTGGCGGGCGAGTTATCACATCGGAGCACGCACTTCAGCTGAACTTTGTTCCGAAGAAGGTCATTGTGCTCGGTGGCGGAGTTATTGGCGTTGAGTTTGCATCTATCTGGAAGTCGTTCGGCACCGAAGTTGTCATCGTTGAAGGTTTACCGAACCTTGTTCCGAACGAGGACATTGCGGTTTCGAAGGGTCTAGAGCGAGCCTTCAGAAAGCGCGGCATCGATTTCAAGCTTGGCGTCAGATTCTCCGGTGTTGAGCAAAATGAATCGGGCGTAATCGTGAGCCTCGAGGACGGCACAAAGCTGGACGCAGAGCTGCTGCTAGTTGCCGTAGGCCGCGGACCAAACACCGCTGGCATGGGTTACGAAGAGCAGGGCATCAACATGGACCGTGGATTCGTTCTGACCAACGAACGCCTCGAGACCAACGTTCCTGGCGTCTATGCAGCTGGCGACATTGTGCCCGGGCTGCAGCTCGCTCATCGCGGTTTCGGTCAGGGCATTTTCGTTGCCGAAGAGATTGCCGGACTCAAGCCAGCGGTCATCGACGAAGACGGAATCCCTAAGGTCACCTATTGCGAACCAGAGGTTGCCAGCGTCGGACTATCAGAGGCAAAGGCCGCCGAGAAGTTTGGTGCCGAGAACATTTCAACCTACGAGTACAACCTCGGTGGTAACGGCAAGAGCCAGATCCTCGGCACTGCCGGGTTTATCAAGTTGGTACGTAAGAACAACGGCCCAGTCATTGGTGTTCACATGATTGGCTCACGAGTTGGCGAGCAAATTGGCGAGGGTCAACTAATCGTCAACTGGGAGGCGTACCCAGAGGACGTAGCGTCGCTTCTTCACGCACACCCAACCATGAACGAAGCAATCGGCGAAGCGCATCTAGCTCTCGCTGGCAAGCCACTACACGCACACGCCTAGTATTGATTAGTACGCGTCATAAGGAGCAGTAAAGATGAGCGAAAACGTAACCCTCCCAGCACTTGGTGAGAGCGTAACCGAAGGAACAGTTACCCGCTGGCTAAAGAAGATCGGTGACACTGTTGCCGTGGACGAGCCACTGGTTGAGGTCTCTACCGACAAGGTTGACACCGAGATTCCTTCACCATTCGCCGGCGTACTTGAGCAGATTCTGGTCCAGGAAGATGACACAGTCCCTGTTGGCGGCGTACTCGCCGTTATCGGAACCGGTGCTGCCTCGGCCCCTGCCCCAACCGCTGCACCTGAGCCAGTCGTTGAAGTAGCTCCAGCCGCTCCAGTAGTAGTGCCGCCTGTCGTTGAGGCCCCAGTGGCGGCTCCCGTTTACTCGGCACCACCGGTCGCAGTGGCTCCAGCGGTCGCCGCTCCGGTTGCGTCTGCTCCGGTAGCCACACCGACCACAACCGACCCGACTTATGTCACCCCTTTGGTTCGTAAGTTCGCAGCCGAGCACGGTATCGACCTATCTGCCGTTGCCGGAACCGGCGTCGGCGGCCGAATCCGCAAGGAGGACGTTGTAGCAGAGACTCAACCAGTTACGAACGTAGCGCCAAGCCCAGTAGCTGCAGCACCAGTCGCTCCGGTTGCAGCGTCAGCTCAGCGCGGCACCACCGAGCCGATGTCTCGTCTGCGCAAGGTGCTTGCAGAGCGAGCGGTTGCCTCAATGCAGCAGACCGCTCAGCTCACCACCGTTGTCGAGGTAGATGTGACGGGCATCGCAGCAATGCGCCAGCGTGTTCAGGCTCAGTTTGTCGCTGCAACAGGCGGCAAGCTCAACTTCATGCCATTCTTTGCCTTGGCTGCGGCAGAAGCACTGAAGGCCCACCCGAAGCTAAACGCTTCGATCGAAGGTGAAACCATCGTGTTCCACCCGACCGAGAACATCACCTTTGCAGTTGACACCGAGCGAGGTCTACTGACACCGGTTATTCGCGACGTCTCAACGCTAACAATCGCCCAGATCGCCCAGCAGATTGCAGATCTTGCAGCGCGTACCCGCGAAAACAAGCTCAAGCCAGACGAGCTTGGCGGTGGCACTTTCACGCTTACAAACACAGGCTCTCGAGGCGCCCTTTTTGACACTCCGGTGGTCTTCTTACCACAGGTTGCAATCTTGGGTACCGGAATCGTGACGAAGCGTCCGGTAGTTGTTACCGATGCCGCGGGCAATGACTCGATAGCGATTCGTAGCATGGTCTACCTAGCGCTGAGCTACGACCACCGTCTTGTCGATGGTGCTGACGCGTCTCGATTCCTGGTGGACGTCAAGAACCGACTCGAAAGCGCCGCGTTCGACGCCAACCTCGGCATTTAGTTCTTCTTAGCTTCGACAACCAGTTCTTTGCCGTCGATCGTCACCTGATGACGGGCGCCCAAGCAAACCACTTTGAGCACGCTGAGACCACCCAACTCCGTTCTTGAGAGCGCCTCGGCTGCTTTCGGCAGGCTAGACCCGGTTATAAACTCACACTCCTCGAGCCGCTCTATTGGCGCAGTCTGCTCGAGCGAGGGAAGAAATAGCAACGACATTCCAGTCGCAATGGCTAGCGCAATAATCGGCTTTGCAAGTCTCTTCGCACGCTTTGTGGGCCTAGGAACGAGCAACAGACCATTCGGGGCATCGATTTCCAATCCTCTATGAACTTGACGCTTGATCGTGCAGGCAACTCTGGGAGTGACAGAGGCCAGCGGGATAGCTAGTCGATCCGACCTGACCAGCCAAATCGCACCCAGGTACCTTACTCGCTTGCGCTCTTGCTTAACTCGCAGATGTCTTGGCATGAACCGAATATCACAGCGTTGACAGTGGATCCTTGCCCTTGCGTTGGAATTGTTTACAAGTGAGTGAACTTAGAATTGGAGTATGACCGAGTTTCTGCAGGCCGGCCTAGAACCCAATTTCGTGGATTACGAAGAGGCGTGGGAGCTTCAGCGAACCATCCACAGTGAGGTCGCGAAAGGCGAACGACCAAACACCTGCATTTTGCTCGAGCACTCCCCCGTGTACACGGCAGGCAAGAGAACAGAACTCGAAGAGCACCCTGAAGACGGCACGCGCGTTATCCCTGTAGATAGGGGCGGCAAAATAACCTGGCACGGCCCAGGGCAACTAGTCGGTTACCCAATCATGCAGCTACCTAACCCAATCGATGTTGTCGGCTATGTCCGCTGGCTAGAGCAGGTCTTGATCGACTCGATAGCTGAGTTCGGTGTAAAAGGCGAGCGGGTCGATGGGCGCTCCGGCGTCTGGGTAGCTCTAAATGGTGACTTCGTCAAGGTTGCCGCGATAGGTATTCGCGTCGCGGATGCCACGACAATGCACGGCTTTGCCCTAAACTGCAACAACTCACTGCAGCCCTACGAAACAATAATTGCCTGTGGCATCAAGGACGCCGCGACGTCGACGCTCAGCGAATTGACCGGTACAAACATTACGACCGCACTAGCAGCCGAAGTTGTTATGCGTCACCTGAAAGAGATAAGCAAGGTTGAGCTATGACCGACTCCCCTGAACGTCGACTACTACGCATCGAGGCCAGAAATGCCGAGGTGCCAATTGAGCGCAAGCCCGAATGGATCAAAACCCGCGCTGTGATGGGCCCCGAGTATCAGGCGCTACATAGCCTTGTGAAGTCTGAAGGACTCAACACCGTTTGCCAAGAAGCTGGTTGCCCAAACATCTACGAGTGCTGGGAAGATCGAGAGGCAACGTTCCTCATCGGCGGCGCCCAGTGCACCAGACGCTGTGACTTCTGCCAGATCGACACCGGCAAGCCGGCCATGCTGGATCGCGATGAGCCGAGACGCGTCGGTGAATCGGTCACCCGCATGCAACTTCGCTACGCGACTGTCACTGGTGTTGCCCGCGACGACTTGGAAGACGAAGGCTCTTGGCTCTACGCCGAGACGATTCGACAGATCCACGCCCAGTCGCCAGGCACCGGCGTCGAGATCCTCGTACCTGATTTCTCTGGAAACCCTGAACACCTGCAACGAGTCTTCGACGCCAAACCCCAGGTCTTCGCTCACAACCTCGAAACGGTTCCTCGAATCTTCAAGCAGATTCGCCCGGCCTTCCGTTACGAGCGCTCACTTGACGTGATCACCCAGGGTAGAAACGCCGGCTTGGTTACCAAGTCAAACCTGATCCTCGGAATGGGTGAGACGCGTGCCGAAATCACCGAGGCCCTGGTTGACCTACACGCGGCTGGTACCGACATCATCACCATCACGCAGTATCTTCGACCGACGAAGCGCCATCACCCCGTCGAGCGCTGGGTCAAGCCTCAGGAGTTTGTGGAGTTGTCGCAGGAGGCAGAGGAGATCGGATTCCTCGGTGTCCTCTCAGGTCCACTGGTTCGAAGTTCTTATCGCGCAGGGCGCCTTTGGGCAGCCTCGATGGTGAAGAAGGGGTTCGAGATTCCAGAGAACCTTCAACACCTCGCCGACGCGGCAGCGCGTGAAGGGTTCGCCCAGGGCGTCCACGGGTAGGCTATTCACATGGCTGACAAGACTCAAAAAGCACCCGGACGCACCAGACAGATCGTCGAAGTATTCAAGAGAACCATTGCGTTAGACAGAGCTGCGCTCTGGCTCATGATCCTCGGCTTCACCGCACCGATTGGTGCGAGCGTCGTAATCGGATTCCTATTCCCCGGAGGAGTTCTTGGCTGGATTCTCTGGATCATCCTCGGCCTAACCAGCGGACTTTTGGTTGCCATGATCATCCTTGGGAGACGCGCTGAGAAGGCCGCTTACCTGTCACTCGAGGGCAAACCCGGCGCTGTCGGCGCAGTACTCGGAGCACCGCTGAAAAGGTCTTACAGGGGCACCGCCGAACCGATTTCGGTCAACCCGAGAAGCCTGACCGCGGTTTACAGAATTGTCGGAGCGCCAGGAATTGTGCTCATTGCAGAGGGTAACCGCGCCGAGGCGCAACAGCTGCTCGAGGCAGAGCGCAAGCGCGCTAGCAAGGCCGCGACCGGCGTGCCGATCCACGCAATCTGGGTTACCACCGACGGCAAGGGAACCCCGCTACCGCTGGTTGTGAAGACACTCGGCAAGATGAAGCGCAAACTGAGTCGACGTGAAGTCGTCACGGTTCAAGCGAGACTTTCTGCACTGACGCAGGCACTGCCGATTCCGAAGGGTATTGACCCTCGTAAGATGCGGGCTTCGCGCCGCTAGAGCTTCACTATCGCAGTACCAACCGCTTTGTCATGCATTCCTCGCCCGTCGGACATGTCCCAGATTAGCGCTGGGATAACCAGACAAATCAGGCTGGTCCGCACAATTGCGCGCCATAGGCCCACACGCTGGCCATCGAGCCGAACCACTGCAACTTTCAGCAGTCGGTGGCCAATCGATTGACCCACAGTACCCACCAGCAAGATTTGCATGACCGCGTAAATAGCCAAAGTGACTAGCGCTTCGTAGCGGAAGAAGGCGGCCGAAATAAGGGAAGCCCCCGCCCAATCGATACAGATGGCTAAAAATCTTCTTGAGAAGCTCGCGGTTAGCGGTTTGGGCATGAGCCGAGCCTAACCAAAAGTTTTACATTGCCGAAACATTCTGCGACGTGGTTGCGCGACCTCGACAACTAAACTGAACACAAAGAGCCTAAAGACGTGCTCGAAAATCCACTTAATGTGAAGGGAATCCCCCATGCATAGCCACTTGCCACACCCAAACTTCACCACTGCATCAGAGGTAGTTGCGTACATCAAAGAGCACGGCATCAAGTTCCTAGACGTTCGCTTTACCGACTTGCCGGGCGTTCAACAGCACTTCAACCTGCCTGCCGCCATGATCGACGAGCAGTTCTTCATCGATGGTCAACTTTTCGACGGATCTTCGATCCGCGGATTCGCATCGATCCATGAATCAGACATGCAGCTGATCCCAGACGTAACCACCGCGTACGTAGACAACTTCCGCATCGAACCGACACTGATCGTGCTCTTCGACATCTACAACCCGCGCAATGGTGAGATTTACCACCGCGACCCACGACAGACCGCTCGCAAGGCTGAGGCTTACCTAGCTTCAACCGGCATCGCAGACACCGCGTTCTTCGCGCCAGAAGCTGAGTTCTTCATCTTTGACGACGTTCGCTACCACTATGGCCAGAACAGCTCGGGCCACTTCATCGACTCAGACGAGGCCGCTTGGAACTCGGGTCGCGACGAGCGAATCAATGGCCAGGGTGGAAACCTAGCCAACAAGACACCTTTCAAGGGTGGCTACTTCCCTGTCTCACCAGTGGACCAGCACGCAGACATGCGAGACCAGATTGTTCTGAAGCTCGAGGCCGCTGGTCTGAGCGTTGAGCGTTCGCACCACGAAGTCGGCACCGCCGGTCAGGGAGAGATCAACTACCGCTTCGACACTCTAGTGAAGGCGGCCGACGACGTCCTGAAGTTCAAGTACATCGTCAAGAACGTCGCAACCGACTTCGGCAAGACAGCAACCTTCATGCCAAAGCCTCTCTTCGGAGACAATGGCTCGGGCATGCACGTTCACCAGTCACTCTGGAAAGACGGCAAGCCACTGTTCTACGACGAGTCAGGCTATGGCGGTCTAAGCGATATCGCACGCTGGTACATCGGTGGAATACTGAAGCACGCTCCGTCGCTGCTTGCTTGGACCAACCCAACCGTGAACTCTTACCACCGTCTCGTTCCTGGCTTCGAAGCACCAGTTAACTTGGTCTACTCGGCAGGTAACCGCTCGGCTGCAATCCGTATCCCGATGACCGGCACCAACCCGAAGGCAAAGCGCATCGAGTTCCGCGCGCCAGACGCTTCGGCAAACCCTTACTTCGCATTCGCTGCGCAGCTAATGGCCGGCCTTGACGGAATCAAGAACCGCATCGAGCCACACGAGCCTGTTGACAAGGACCTCTACGAGCTTCCAGCCGAGGAAGCCAAGCTGATTCCTCAGGTTCCTGGAAACTTGGAAGACGTCCTGAAGGCCCTAGAGGCCGACCACGACTACCTGCTCGCGGGAGACGTGTTCACCAAGGACCTAATCGAGACCTGGATCGATTACAAGCGTGAGAAGGAGATCAAGCCTCTTGCTCTTCGCCCTCACCCTTATGAGTTCGAGCTGTACTTCGGCGTCTAGTCGAAACGCAGAAAAAGCGGGTCGCGGTGCAAACCGGGGCCCGTTTTTTATGCCTCGTAGAAGACTCGCTCGAAGACCATACGCGCGCGGCGGGTGAACGCCAGGTAATCCTGCTCAAGTGCACTTGCACTACCCCGTGGGTACTCGAGGATGCGCGCCATGCCCTCGAGCTGGCGTCTTTCGGTAGTCAGCACGTCGGAGCGCTTATTCGTCCAGAGCACCGCTGCGCTCCTAACCCTGGAAGCCAAAAGCCAAGCCTCGCGAAGCACAGTGGCGTCGTGCTCAGCTATCAAACCCTCGGCTACGCAAGCTGACAGTGCGTCTAGGGTTCTTGGGGTGCGAATGGCTGGGTGCTGCGCACCGAACTTGAGTTGCAGAAGCTGAACCAGCCACTCGACATCGCTGAGAGAACCTCGACCCAGCTTTACATGGCGCTTTGGGTCAGCGCCCTGAGGTAAACGTTCGGTCTCCATGCGGGCTTTGATCCGACGAATTTCGAGCACAGCGCTCTTGTCCAGAGTTTCCGGGTAACGATACTGGTTGATCAGTCCGAGGAACTTCTCTTGCAGGTCTTCCGAGCCGGCGATCGGCTTTGCCCTTAGTAACGCCTGAGACTCCCAGGTGTTGGCCCAGCGTTGGTAGTAAGCGGCATAAGAGTCGAGCGAGCGAGCGACGGGCCCGTTCTTTCCTTCGGGTCTCAAGTCGAGATCGAGTTCGAATTCGAGCAATGGGTCGACTGAGAGCCTTCTAAGCTCCGCGATGACACCCTCGGCACTCTTTTGAGCGTCATCAACCTGGACGCCCACCGGTTGATAGACAAACATCACATCTGCATCAGAACCGAAACCGAGTTCCTCGCCGCCGAATCGACCCATTGCGATGATGCCAAGGTCAACCTCGTCGTTGCCGATCAGAGTCAGCAGACCACGCAGGAACGCAGTTGTTATGTCACTTAGACCCTGGGAAATTTGATCCATCGTCAGCTCGCCAACCACGGCTCCCATCGCAAGCCGCAGTGTTTCTCGCCGGCGCATGGTCTTGATGCTCGCAGCAGCCGCTTCTTGGCTGTCGTGCCGATCAATAATCGCCTGAATCTCGGCCGCAAGAACTTCGGATTCCAATGGTCGCAAACTCTCGGGGTTCTCGAACCAGGCCGCTGCCTCAGGTAACTTTTCGAACAAACTCGTTGCGAGTCGACTGTTTGATAGCACCTGCGTCATGCGCTCGGCTGCACCGCTGGAATCGCGAAGCATGCGCAAGTACCAGTGTGACTCGCCCAGGTCCTCAGAGAGGCGCCTGAAGGCTAGGAGGGCTTGATCTGGGTCGGAACCCTCGGCAAACCACTGGATTAGCACGGGTAGCAGTTGTCGCTGAATAGCAGCCCGACGCGACAAACCACCGGTGAGAGCGTTTATGTGTCCGAGGGCAGCTTTGGCATCAACAAACCCAATCGCGGTGAGTCGGTCTTGGGCCTGCTGGGTGCTGAGCTCCACACCGCCGTCGTCAAGCCTTGCAACGGCGCTAAGCAAAGGTCGATAGAAGACCTTTTGATGTAGGGATCGCACCTCCAACTTGACGGATTCCCAATGAGCTAAAAGCTGCGCTGAGTTCCACTTGAGGTCAATCGATCTTGCAAGCGTACGGGTGGCCGACTCGCTATTTGGCATCAGGTGTGTGCGACGAAGCTGACTGAGCTGGATCCTGTGCTCCAGCAGGCGAAGCAACCGGTAGTGCTTGGCGAAGACGACTGCGTCCTGACGTGAGATGTAGCCAGCGCCAGCAAGCGCCTCGATGCCGGCGAGAGTGTCTCGCACCCGAACTGTCTCGTCGGTTCGTCCGTGGACAAGCTGTAACAGCTGAATCGAAAACTCGATGTCACGCAGTCCGCCTGGGCCAAGTTTGATTTGCCTGTCGACCTCCGAGGCCGGAATGTGCTCCATCACACGTTCACGCATCTTTTGCGCCGACTCCACAAAAGAGTCACGACCCGATGAGGCCCAAACCAAAGGCTGGACACGAGCAACGTAGGCCTCGCCGAGTTGCTGGTCGCCAGCTAGGTGGCGAGCTTTGAGTAGTGCTTGGAACTCCCAATTCTCAGCCCAGCGCTCGTAGTAAGACAGGTGGGAGTCAAGCGTTCGCACGAGAGCACCAGACTTACCCTCGGGTCGGAGGTTCGGGTCCACCTGCCACAACGCGGGCTCAGGAGCATTGGCGTCCATTGCTCGCATCATTCGAGTGGCTAGCCGTGTTGCGATCTCAAGCGCACGCTCTGCTTCTAGATCGCCGCTGGGCTCCGCCACGAAAATGACATCAACATCAGAGATGTAGTTGAGCTCACGAGCTCCACACTTACCCATGGCTATTACCGAAAGCTGCGTCGCAGCAACCTCTTGGTGCGTAAAGGTGCCAAATTCTTGAGAAGTCGACAATTCCCAGCGTGCGACTTTGAGGCCAGCTTCGATGGCTGCCCCTGCCAGGTCAGAGAGTTGCGCAGCCACGATTGGTAGCGCCTGCTTTGGGTCGTTGGCGGTGAGATCGTATGCCGCGAGAGACGTTAGCTGCTCGCGGTAGCAGACGCGTATCGCGACCCACGCTGATTCGGTTGAATCAATCGAGCCGAGAGCAGTTGTGAAAATCTCATCTAACTCGACCCGACTTGGCAACTGGCTCGCCTTTTCAAAAACCTTGAGAGCAGTTGGTCGCCGGCGTAGAAAATCGACTAGCGCACTTGATGCGCCGAGAGTCAGCACTAAGCGATCTGCGCTGGACTCTTTGTTGAGCAATTTCTTGAGTTGCTTCGGCTCGATGTCTGCAAGGTCGAGCAAGGCATTGAGCGCTTGGTCAGGCGCTGCCGATTTCGCGATCGAAGCCAGGGCCGAACGTCCAGCGTCGCCAACTTTAGAGACGAGTTGGTCTAACTTTCCGACGGTCCCCTCAAGGTCGACAAAGCCGAGCCGGGCTAACTCAGAGAGCGTAGCCAATTGAGACCTACAGGGTTTCTAGGTTTTGCTGCAGTTCGAAAGGGGTTACCTGCGCGCGATATTCGCTCCACTCACGGCGTTTGTTTGCAAGCACATAAGAGAAGACCTCTTCACCAAGGACCTCCGCTGCAAGTTCGCTGTCTTCAAGCTTGCGGATCGCGTGGTCAAGGCTCTGTGGCAACGGCTGAATGCCCATCGCGCGACGTTCGGAGTCGGTGAGATTCCAAACGTTGTCCTCGGTCTCTGGAGGTAGCTCATAACCTTCCTCTATTCCCTTCAGACCAGCCGAAAGGATGAGAGCGTAGGCCAGGTAAGGGTTTGCCGCCGAATCAATTGCTCGGTATTCGATACGCGAGGAATTTGCCTTATTTGGCTTGTAAAGCGGAACGCGAATCAGTGCCGAACGGTTGTTGTGACCCCAGCAAACGAATGACGGAGCTTCTCCGCCACCCCAGAGCCTCTTGTACGAGTTAACGTATTGATTGGTTACCGCAGTGATCTCGACAGCGTGCTTTAGCACCCCAGCGATGAACTGCTTGCCAACCTTCGAGAGGTGGTACTGCGAGGACGCGTCGAAGAACACGTTCGTGTCACCCTCGAAGAGCGACATGTGGGTGTGCATTCCGGATCCTGGATGCTCGGTGAATGGCTTCGGCATAAAGGTCGCGTAAACGCCCTGCTCGATCGCAACCTCTTTGATTACGGTCCTGAAGGTCATGATGTTGTCGGCCATGGTGAGTGCGTCTGCGTATCGCAAATCGATCTCGTTTTGTCCAGGACCACCTTCGTGGTGACTGAACTCAACAGAAATACCAAGCTGCTCAAGCATAGAAACCGCGCGACGTCTAAAGTCATGCGCGGTGCCACCTGGGACGTTGTCGAAATAGCCGGCGCGGTCAACCGGGATTGGGCCCTCAGGGCCAATTTGGGCGGATTTCAGGAGGTAAAACTCGATCTCAGGGTGGATGTAGAACGAGAACCCCATGTCGCTTGCCTTAGCTAGAGCTCGGCGCAGAACGTTGCGCGGGTCGGCAGCGGCAGGCTGGTTATCAGGGGTGCGAATGTCGCAGAACATGCGCGCGGTCGGGTCGATTTCGCCACGCCATGGCAAGATCTGGAAAGTGCTCGGGTCTGGCTGGGCGAGCATGTCAGCTTCGTAGGTTCTAGCCAGGCCCTCAATTGCGCTGCCATCGAAGCCGATACCCTCGGCAAATGCGCCTTCGACCTCGGCCGGTGCGATAGCTACCGACTTCAACGTTCCGGCGACGTCAGTGAACCAAAGTCTTACAAACTTAACGCCGCGCTCCTCAATGGTTCGCAAGACGAAGTCGCGCTGTCTGTCGCTCATTCCTGCTACTAGGCTAGTCGTTGTGTCGATTATTCGCTTAGCCATGGTGCAAACTAACCCGATTGTGGGTGACATTGACGCGAACACAGAGTCGGCATTCAAGCTGATTTTAGAGTCCGCTCAAAAGGGTGCGAATCTGATTCAATTTGGCGAAATGGCAATCACCGGCTACCCGATTGAAGACCTGGCCACACGAGCTTCCTTCATTAGCGCGTCCGAAGCAGCAGTGATCAAGCTTGCCCAGCGCCTCGCAGAAGCGGACCTAGGGCACATCCCCGTGGTGATCGGGCACCCAAGTTTTGCGCCAAAGCCGAGCGGCTGGGCAATCGCGCATAACAGCGCCTCGGTTCTACTGGACGGCAAAATAGCTCATCAGTACCACAAGCACCACCTTCCGAACTACTCGGTTTTCGACGAGTATCGAAACTTCGTTCCCGG
>JBILRS010000118.1:0-3878 GCA_044372535.1 Rhodoluna sp. | reverse complement strand
AACTTGAACCGACTTGAATTGGAGTTAACTGATTCGTAGTAGTTCCGTCTCCTAGTTGACCAAATGTGTTAGAGCCCCAGCTCCAAATACTTCCGTCAGTTTTTAAGCCTACAGAATGGTAAATTCCGAGAGCGATTGATTTCCAATTTGAACTTGTTCCAATTTGTATCGGAACATCTTTGTTTATTCTTGTGCCGTCTCCTAACTGCCCATTTGTATTTTGGCCCCACATCCATAGGGTTCCATCTGATTTAATTGTTGCAGAGTTAGAATTTCCACTGATGATATTATTCCAATTGGATAATGTGCCAATTTGTTTAATTGGGTTATTCATTACTTTGCCAATAACTTGATTTCCTCCCCAAGCATATAATAAATTGTTATTATCATTTGCAATGACATGTCCTGAGCCTACAGCGAAATCATTCCAATTGGAAGAATTTCCTATTTGAGTAAAAGTGTTTTTGTCCTCTAAGTTGCCTAATCCTAAGGCGCCAACCACATTTATACCTGTTGACCATAAAGTGCCATTTGATTTTTTTGCAATTGTAAAGGGTAATGTTTTAGATGAAATAGTACTTATCCAATCTAATGAAGTTCCAATTTGTTGTGGTTGATTAACGTTTGTCAAAGTTGAATTCCCTAGTTGACCTGACGTATTCAACCCCCAGCCCCACAAACTGCCATTTGCTTTAATAGCTAAAACATTTCCAGTACCCGCATCAACATTTAACCAATCACTAGAAGTACCAACTACTGTGGGAACATTTTTTGAAATGCTTGTTCCATCTCCTAATTGTCCATACGAATTAGCTCCCCATGAATATAGTTTTCCATTTGATTTTATCGCATATGAACTAAACTTTCCAGCTGAAATGAATTTCCAGTCTAAATCACTACCTAGTTGGACAGGAGCTGTCCTTACAGTTGAAGTGCCATCGCCTAAAACGCCCAATAAATTATTCCCCCATGCCCACAGAGATCCATTAGATTTTATGGCTAGATTATGATCTGTTCCAGCTGAGATTATCTCCCAGTCTGACGAAGATCCGATTCTAGTTGGAACTAAATATTCTTCTATTGATGGATTTCCAATTCCTAGGTAGCCGTTCGTTCCGTTTTTTCCCCAACCCCATAAACTGCCATCATTTTTTAAAGCTAAGGTGTACGTACTATTTGCAGTTACAACATATTTCCAGTCAGTTGATGAACCTACTTGTATAGGATAACTTTGATTATTTTTATGTCCAATTCCTAGTTGACCAGAACTATTATTCCCCCAAGCCCATAAGGTTCCATCAACTTTAATTTCAAAATTGGAATTCCCTCCTGTGAATATTTTACTTTTTGGAGTGTTTTCTGCGGCAAATAATTGAGTAGGGGTAGAAGTGTATCCAAATTCACCAACACCTAATTGACCGTAAAGGTTATCTCCCCAAGCCCACAAACTTCCGTCTGTTTTAATAGCATAAGTGCTTAGTGAGGCGCCAATAAAAATCTTATCCCAATTAGTATCTGTCCCCACTCTGATACCGATATGATTATTAGTTATAGATCCATTTCCTAAATTTCCGTAATCATTTTTACCCCAAGTATAAAGCGATCCATCTGTTTTTATTGCTCCTGAATGGTTGTAAGAGGATGTTACTGCTTTTACATTATTTAAGCTAGTGATTTGGGTAGGTAATAAAAGTTGTCTAGTTGTTAAAGGGTCAAAACCGAGACTACCTTGTGAATTTATTCCCCATGACCATAGATTTCCATTTGAATTTAAGGCAATTGTCCCCTCGTAATTAGTTGAGATATCTGTCCAGTTTGACAGATTGCCAATTCTTTGAGGAGTACCATAATTCGTGTTGGAATTCAGGCCTAACTGGCCGCCATAATTTTCTCCCCAACTCCATAAGGTGCCGTCTGTTTTAAGACCGATTGTAAAAATAAAGTTGGCCCCAATACTTTTCCAGTTTAAATCAGTTCCAATTTGGACAGGTGATAAAATACTGTTAGAAGTAGTATTCGTAATTGAATTGCCAAAATTAGCCCCCCAAGCCCATAAACTACCATTGGATTTAATTCCATAAATATTACTAGCTATAGCAAAAATTTTGTCCCAGTCTGTACCAGTGCCAGCTTGAGCAATAGTGTATCTTGAAGTAGTATTTCCAGTACCTAAATAACCACTATTATTATCTCCCCACGTCCAAAGTGTACCATCTGTTTTAATAGCAGCAAAGCTTCCCCAGGTAGCTACAATTGATTTCCAATTTGTTGCATTTCCGATTTGAATAGGGGTGTTAGTGCTTGTTTTGTTATTATTCCCAAAAATACCAGAGCTATTATTTCCCCAGGCCCATAAGGTTCCATCTAACTTAATTCCGAAAGTTGTTCCTAAGAAGTTAGGACATATCTCTTTCCAGCCCACATTGCTCGATACCCTAATAGGTGTTTTTTTAAATGAATCAATCCCTAATCCAAGTAGACCGTCTTGATTTGAACCCCAAACCCAAATACTATTGTCTTTTTTTATCCCTATAGATGAATTATATCCAACATAAATATTTTCCCAGTCTAGTCCAATCCCAATTTGAGTTGGATTTGTGGTAGATTCACCACTATTACGTCCACTTACACCAAGGTTATTAATTCCCCAAGACCAGATGGATCCATTTGACTTAATGGCGATAGATGTTAGAAATCCAGCTGATATTTTCGTCCAATTATTATCAGTTCCTATTCTTAGTGGAGTAGTTTGCCCTGTACTAGAATAGCTTCCTATTCCTTCAGATATTGAATTAATGCTACCCCATGTCCATAAACTACCATCTTGTTTAAGCGCCAGAACATGACTGCTGCCAGCCTCTATTGTTTTCCAGTTCGTTTCTGAATTGACTTGAATCGGTATATTTGAAGAATTTGTTGAATTATTCCCAAACAATCCAAAATTATTTCCCCATGCCCACAAGGTACCATTTTGTTTTATCGCGAGGGTGGTATTATTGGCTAATGTCACACTTGACCAGTTTGTATCTGTACCTACTTTAGTTGGAATTAACTTATTAACCGTTGTTCCATCTCCGAGTTGGCCGCTGTTATTTATTCCCCAGTTCCAAAGAGTCCCATCTATTTTTAATCCAACTACGATGTTGCCATTTGTTGTTATATATTTCCAGTTTGAATCAGAGCCTACTTGTCCTGGAACCAGACGTTGAGTTTCGCTAGAATTGTTGTTGCCAAAAAGGTAAGAGTTATTCATTCCCCATGCCCAAAGAGTACCGTCTTTTTTAATTCCAAAAGAAGTATTGTAACTAGTAGCAACCGAAATCCATTGTGTATTGGGCAAAATGTTTACCGGTATATTTCGCTTAATAGTGGTTCCATCACCCAATTGACCATTAGAGTTATCTCCCCAAGCCCACAGGCTACCATCCTTTTTAATTAACAAAGTATAGCCATTTTCTGATGAAGCAATTTGCGCTTGAGAAATATGACATAGCGATAAAATAAAAGTTAATAAAAGGAATGCAACTTTTTTCATATTTATGGAAATATAGGTTTTAACTATGAAAATAGGGGAATGCTTAAATAAGGCAAAGCAAAATTTATTTAACGGTCAAGGAATTGGATTTTTATTCTATATTTCATGATGGAATCGATCTTCTTGCTACTTTTTGCAACTTGAATTTTAGTATATGTTTAAATGACAACAATGCACGAGGAGATAGAAATACCAAATTTTTATCGGATATACATTCTGTGACTTTTATTAATTTATTGAAATCTAGTTCAAAATATACCGAATACCTTTAATTTGTTAAATTTACTGCATCCTTTAAAAACAGCGATAACGTGACAATTCCACTCACAGGTTCGTATCAAAA
>JBILRS010000034.1:0-14913 GCA_044372535.1 Rhodoluna sp. | reverse complement strand
CAAACCTTTCGTGGCGCAACGAGCCTTTCAAAGAAACGTTGAGTTCGCGACTGGGTGTTCCGGTCTTTATTGAAAACGATGCCAATGCTGCCGGCTGGGCCGAATACCGTTTTGGCGCCGGCGTTGGAGTTAGCCACATGGTTATGTTGACCATTGGCACAGGGGTCGGTGGCGCAATCATTGTCGACGGGCACATGTTGCGCGGCGGTTTCGGCATCGCTGCTGAATTGGGTCACATCAACGTGGTCCCAGATGGCGCTCTCTGCGGCTGCGGGCAAAAGGGATGCCTCGAGTCTTACGGTTCGGGGACGGCGTTACTCAATGCCGCGAAGAAGCTCGCCAGCTCCGGAGAAGAGCTTGGAGCGAGACTTGCAGAACTAGAGGCGCAGGTCGGAACCTTGACTGGCGCTGAGGTTTATCAGGCGATTCTGGAACGAGACGCAGGGGCCTTGGAGCTTTTGTCCGAGCTTGGATCGATGCTTGGCAGAGCCGTTGCCTCAATTTGCGCCGTCCTTGACCCCGAACTCGTAGTCATCGGAGGCGGGGTTAGCGAAGCGGGTGATTTGCTTCTCGAACCGATTCGCCAAGCCTTCCTAGAGCATTTGCCGGCGCGCGGATTCCGCCCGGAACTTCGAATCGCAGCGGCGCAATTAGTGAACGATGCCGGGGTGGTTGGCGCTGCCGATCTCGCCCGCATCGCTCTGGTCAACAAGTAAAGTAAGAGTCTGATGGCTTATTTCATTCTGAAGAACCTACTGCTGGGGCCGCTGCTGAAGCTGCTATTCCGGCCATGGGTGCGCGGAATGGAGAATATTCCTAGCTCTCAAGCGGCGATTCTGGCCAGCAATCACCTGTCATTCAGTGACTCAATTTTCTTGCCGCTCCAGTCACGTCGCGCTCTGGTGTTCCTAGCAAAGAGCGAATACTTCACTGGTAAGGGCATAAAAGGGGCACTGACCAGATGGTTCTTCAAGGGAACCGGTCAGCTTCCGATCGACCGCTCTGGCGGCAAAGCCTCTGAGGCTGCTCTGAACACCGGGCTCGCTGTGTTGGCGGGCAACCAGGTTCTGGGTATTTATCCGGAAGGTACGCGAAGCCCTGACGGCAGACTTTACCGAGGTCGAACCGGCATTGCGAGAATGGCTCTCGAAGCCAAGGTCCCAGTTCTTCCGGTAGCCATGATTGATACCGAAAAGGTTCAACCAATAGGTAAGAGACTTCCTAGGATCCGTCGCATCGGAATCATCGTGGGTGAACCCCTCGACTTTTCCAGATTCGACGGAATGGAAGGTGACAGAATTGTTCTTCGTGCAGTGACGGACGAGATCATGTACGAGCTGATGAAGCTCAGCGGCCAGGAATACGTGGACGCGTACGCATCATCGGTGAAAGAAAAACTGGCGCGAGCCAGGTAGGCGGATATTTTGAATCTCGTGAACCAAGCTGAAGACCTCAATGCTGGTCTAGACAACTACGTGAACCTTCCGGCCGCTCAGCAGCCAACCTGGCCAGACCAGAAAGCCTTGACTGAGGCGAAGGCCGAACTTTCAAAGTTAGCCCCGCTAGTTTTCGCGGGCGAAGTTGACCTCTTGAGAACCCGGTTGGCCGATGCTGCTGCCGGTAAAGCCTTTCTGCTGCAGGGCGGCGATTGTGCCGAGACTTTCGCTGACGCAACCGCTGAGAAGATCCGCAACCGCGTCAAGACCATGTTGCAGATGGCAGTTGTGCTCACCTACGGTGCGTCGATGCCGGTCATCAAGATGGGTCGAATGGCAGGCCAATTTGCCAAGCCCAGATCATCAAACGACGAAACCCGTGAGGGTGTAACACTTCCGGCTTACCGCGGCGACGCCGTCAATGGTTACGACTTCACGCTCGAGTCACGCACCGCCGACCCTCAAAGACTTTTGCGTGCATACGAGACATCGTCTTCCACCTTGAACTTGATTCGGGCATTCACCAAGGGCGGTTTTGCTGACCTCCGCTCGGTTCACGAGTGGAACAGGGGATTCGCAAACAACCCGATTAACGCTCGATACCTGTCTCTTGCTAAAGAGATCGACAGAGCGATCAAGTTCATGGCAGCTTGTGGCGCAGACTTCGAAGAGCTCAGAACCACAGAGTTCTTCGTAAGTCACGAGGCACTGCTTTTCGACTACGAGCGCCCGATGACTCGTATCGATTCGCGCACTGGAGCCGCTTACGACCTCAGCGGCCACTTCGTCTGGATTGGCGAAAGAACCAGGCAACTTGACGGCGCTCACGTCGACTTCCTGTCGCGAGTTAGAAACCCAATCGGTGTCAAGCTTGGACCGACAACCACGACCTCAGACGTGCTTTCACTGATCGACAAACTAGACCCGAATCGCGAACCCGGCCGACTGACTTTCATCAGTCGCATGGGAGCGGGCAAGGTTCGCGAAGAGCTACCGAAACTGGTCGAGGCTGTAAAGGATTCCGGTGCTACTCCGCTTTGGATCACCGACCCGATGCACGGCAATGGAATCACGACAAAGAACGGTTATAAGTCGCGTCGATTCGACGATGTTATGGACGAAGTAGCCGGATTCTTTGAGGTTCACCGTTCGACAGGCACCTTCCCGGGTGGCGTGCACGTAGAACTAACCGGCGATGACGTTGCCGAGTGTCTGGGTGGCTCAGAACTAATCGACGAGTCGACTCTTGAGGAGCGCTACGAGTCTCTCTGCGACCCGAGACTAAACCACAGCCAGTCACTCGAACTAGCGTTCCTGGTTAGCGAATCGCTCACCAAGCGCTAGCGAGCAACGATGGTGACGCTGTCGCCAATTCGAAGTTGTGAGCCGGCAGCGGCCGAGCAACTCTTAACTTTGACTATGCCCCAGCGCGAGCTCAGGGCGTTCGTGTCAACAATCACTTTTAGCCCCAGTTGTTCTAGAGCGAGTTTGCTTGCCGAAATGGTTTCGCCGACAACCTGCGGCATGACCACGAGGTCTGAGCCCTTTGAAACGGTGAGGTCAACGGTTCCACCCTTGGCGATATCAGTCGTTTTTGGCACCAGCGAAATAACCTGCCCCTTCGCGTAGGTGTCGCTGTATGCGTAGTCAATGGTTCCGACTTTTAGCCCAACAGCTGTAATCAGTGTCTTGGCGACTTCCAATGCAATGCCCTGAACGGCTGGCAGTGGCCCGAGAGAAATTTTGAGGTCGATGCTAGAGCCGTCTTCGATTACGCTGCCGTCCGACCCCGTGTAGTCGTAGATGGTTCCGAGTGGCTGCTCGCTGAAGGCTTGGCTAGTGCTGCCGACCCAGAAATTGGCGGCTCGAAGCGCAGCGGTAGCCTCGATCAGGTTCTTACCCTTGAGCTCAGGCACCTTATTAAGTTTTGGACCAATCGAAAGGTAAACCGTTAGGGTCCCGTCGCGGAGAATCAGGGATCCAGAAGCGGGATCGGTGCGTGTGACGCTACCAATCGGGGCGTCGCTGTTTTCGTCCACGGTTTTGATCTGGATCGGTAGCAATTCTGTGGCACTTGCCACCTCGCTCGCTGTCATGGAAACGAGATTTGGGACGGTAATCACCGCTCCTGGGCCAACGCCGAACCACCAACCGAGCCCAAGCCCGAGTAGCGCGGCCGAAAGCGTCAAGACCAACCAGTTTCTGAATCGTCTGTCGCGTTTCGGTTCGGGGTCTGCATCAGCTAATTCGCCTGCCGAAATGAGTTCGGTTCTGTTGTCAATCAACTCGGTTTCGTTCGAAATCACGCGGGTCTGGTTTGGGTCGCTGCCAGCGCCTGCCGAGCGCTTGACCTCGGTCAACATGCTGCTCGCTGAGTCAAAGCGACTGTCTGCACTTGGGCTCGTGGCCTTCAGGACCAGCGCGTCGACTTGTTTCGAAACGCCGGGGTTGAGCGAACTCGGCGCGGGAACTCGCTCCTGCAGGTGCATTCTGGCTACAGCGCGGGAATCTTCTCCGTTGAAAGGCTGCTCTCCGGTCAGCAGTTCGAAAAGCACGATACCAACCGCATAGAGGTCGCTTCGGGCGCCAACAGACTGGCCGCGAAGAGCCTCGGGCGACATGTAGGCGACCGTGCCGAGGAGCGGCGCATCTGCGCTAGGAGCTTTTGATGCGGGACGCGCCAGCCCAAAGTCGGTCACCTTGATGCGACCGTCGTTGGCAAGAATGATGTTCTCGGGCTTGACGTCGCGGTGAATGACGCCGGCGCGGTGCAGGGCCGAGAGTCCGGCTAGAACCGCGGCAATGACGTCTAGCGCTCGGTTCCCCTCGATTTTGCCAAACTTGGCAAGGATCTCGCGGAGCGTTTTTCCTTCAACCAGCTCCATCACCAGATAGTCGAAGTCGCCGTCTACTCCCTGGTCAAAGACATTCACCAGATTCGGGTGATTGACCTTTGCCGCAAGTCTTGCCTCGTTTATGAAGGCAGCCTGGTAGTCGGGGGAGTTGGCGAATTCGTCCTTGACGATCTTCAGTGCGACGTCGCGCTCAAGGCGCAGATCGTGGGCGCGATAAACCAAGGCCATGCCACCCTCGGCAAGGAACGCGTCAATTCGGTAGCGATCTGAGAGCGTCGTACCCGGTAGGAGTGTGTCTGAAGTCATCGTCTCTATCGTGGCACGCCAAAACAATGTTTCTGTTGAGGTTAGTTGGTGTGCCATCCTTGAGGTGTGAGTAAAGAATTTGATTTAGTCGATGAATGGCTGAGTGTTCCCGAGGTCGCCGAGCGACTCAACGTCCCGCTGGGTAAGGTTCGCAGATACATCGAAGAGCATGTGCTTTTTTCGGTGCGCTTCGATGGGGTTCAAAAGATTCCGGCCCACCTAATTGCCAGCGGAGAACCTCTGCCAAGCCTTCGCGGAACAATCCTGGTCTTGATCGATGCTGGCTTCGATGCCGAGAGCGCTGTTCTGTGGCTGTATCGCGTCGAGGATGCAATCGGCCGCGCCCCTATTGAACTATTGCTCGAGGGCCGCAAGTCCGAGGTTAGGCGAGTCGCCCAGTCGCTTGCCTTCTAAGAGGCTCGATTGATTACCTTTAGGGCTAGGTCCTGAAGCTGGCCTTTGGCATATTCGTCTAGCTCCAACTCCGCAAGATTTGCCAGACTCTCGTCTGCCAGTTCTTCAATCATTCGCTCGGTCTTGGCTAGAGCCCCGCTGTCGATAATGGTTTGCTGCATAAACGAAATCTGCTCGGGGTCCAGATCGCGCTGGGCTAGAAGTTCGTCAAACAGCTCACCGCTGGTCGAAGGGAGCGACTGCCTGGTTAGAGCAACCAAGACGGTTCGTTTTCCTTCGCGCAAGTCATCACCCGCAGGCTTGCCAGTGACTTCAGGGTCACCGAACACACCTAGGACGTCGTCCCTTAGTTGGAAGGCCATGCCAAGCGGAATTCCGAAAGCGGAGAGTCCGCGAAGAGTTGACGGCGAAGCGCCAGCGAAAGCTGCACCAATAAGTAGTGGTGCCTCGATCGAATACTTTGCCGTCTTGTAAAGAATGACTCGGTTAGCCCGACCAACCGCTTCTTCTATCGGGCGAGTGGCGGCCGCGTTCTCTTCGAGGACGTCGAGGTACTGACCAGCCATCACCTCGACACGCATCTTGCTGAACTCGGCTCGCGAGGAGGCTTCGGATTCGGTGTCGGCAGCGTTCAAAAGCGCGTTGCCGAAGAGTTCGCTCGACCAGCCGAGCATTAGGTCGCCGACTAGAACGGAGCCAGCGACACCGAAGCGCTCTGGGCTACCAACCCAGCCAGAGTCTTTGTGCAACTGCTCGAACCTGCGGTGGATGCTCGGAGCACCTCTGCGTGTGTCTGACTGATCAAGCAGGTCGTCGTGGACGAGTGCTGCGGCATGAAACATTTCTAGCGAAGAGCAGATGCCCACCATTGCGTCTGCCGATTTGGTGCGTTGCTCTTCATCCTGCTTATTGTCAGAAATCTCAATGGCTGCCGCCCAGGACCAGTAGCAAAAGAGTGCCCTGAACCTTTTGCCGCCGCGAAGAAGCGAGTTAGTGAAGTCGACAACCGGCACGAGGTCTGGCGAGATTGCTTCGAATTCGTGTCGGCGTTCGGCGCAAAAATCGTCAAGTTGTTTCTGGACTAGCTCCAGTAGCACACGGGTTTCACTCACCGCAATAGCCTAACTTCTCGACAACATAGAATTCTGTTATGGCCCTTTCAGATCGTGAACGCAAGCTCCTCGAAGAGCTCGAAAAGTCGCTCAACCCCGCAGGATTCGGCGGACCCGATGGTGCCGCTCCACTTTCATCCAAGGAGCAAGGCCCCCGGCGACTGCTCGGCGGCATGTTGATCGCGGTTGGTGGCTTCGTTTTGCTGGTTGTTTCAGTCGTTTCAATGATCCCGCTACTAGGTTTGGCCGCTTTCCTGGCCATGGGGTTGGGGTTTGTCGTAGCCAGTTCTCGGCGCAAATAGTAGAGAAACAGCTCCCATCGGACTCGGTGGGAGCATTTTTTTTGCCCGATTTTGGCTAATTCTTGAATATTGACTCCATTTTCACCCACCGCTAAATAGCGCGTGTTATCTATTCGTAATAAAGAAATTTTCAGAAAATACTCGAAATATTGCCATTTACGAGTAAATCGTGGAGTAAAGTGGAGCAATCGGGTTCAGAAAGGAGGCGGTCATGTTTTCAGGTACAACCAGTCCAAAGCTGGATGACAAGGGTCGCCTCGTGATCCCCTCCAAATTTCGGGAATTGACCGATGGCGCTCTCTACATCACCAAGGGGCAAGACAACTGCCTAGCCGTCTACACGGCGAGCGAGTTCACCCGACTAGCCGAGCAATTGCAGCAGGCCCGAGTGACCACCAAATCCGCCAGAGACTTCGTTCGAAACTTCATGGCTTCCGCCGAGCTTCAGGTGCCAGATCGCCAGGGTCGTATCGGCATTCCGACACACCTGCGCAGCTACGCAAGGCTCGAGCGCGACCTGGTTGTCATCGGAAACAACAACAAGGTAGAGATTTGGTCGGCGCAACTTTGGGAAGCCAACCAGACCGAACAAGACGAACTCTTCGCAAATCGGGACGAGGAGGTGATTCCGGGAATCTTCTAGCCGAAGCCCCGGAACGTTTTATGTCCAATCCGATCTCTCAACTCCATGTACCGGTCTCGCTAGAGCGAGTGCTCGAGATCCTGGGGGAGTCACTAACCAAGCCGGGTGCCGTCCTTGTAGATTGCACACTTGGTTTGGGTGGCCACACCGAAGCTTTCTTGGAGAAGTTTCCGGACCTTCGCGTAATCGCAATTGACCGAGACCCGCAGGCGGTGGCTCTTGCCACAGAACGACTAAAGCCATTCGAGGGGCGCGTTGACTTCGTCAACACCACCTATGACAACATCGACGAAGCCATCGAAGACTTGGGCATCGAAAAGGTTGACGCAATCCTCCTGGATCTCGGTGTCTCCTCTATGCAGCTGGACCAGCGCGATCGAGGTTTCGCCTACAGCTACGAAGCACCGCTAGACATGCGCATGGACCCGTCGAAGGGCAAGACTGCCGCGTCGGTAGTGAATAACTACAGCGAAGACGAACTTTCGAGGATCTTCTTCGAGTACGGCGAGGAGCGCTACTCGAAAGCCATTGCCAAGGCCATCGTCGCTGCTAGGGCAGTAAAGCCTTTTGAAACCAGCACGGAGTTGGCCGCATTGATTGCCAAAGTTGTGCCATTCATTCCCGGCAAAAGTACAGGGCATCCGGCCAAGAGAGTCTTTCAGGCATTGCGGATCGAAGTTAACGAAGAGCTCGACGTTCTCCGAGCAACTATGCCGAGGGCAATTCACGCTCTTGCCACCAACGGTCGCATTTTGGTGATGTCCTACCACTCGCTCGAAGACCGAATCGTGAAGCAGGCCTTCGTCGCTGCTTCGACCTCCTCTGCTCCAATCGATCTGCCGATCGAACTTCCGGAGCACGCCCCTCAACTTCGGATCCTGACCAAGGGTGCCGAACAGGCATCTCAGCAAGAAATCGAAAACAACCCACGATCTGCATCGGTAAAGATTCGCGCTGCGGTAAAGATTAGGCAGGCAGCATGAGCGCCATCAAGTTAGCACCACAGCCACAGGTGCTGCCGCGGCTAAGGGCCATTACCAAGGTCTCGTCACCACGCCTACGCATCGGAATCACTCTCGTGATCGGAATTGTTTCAATTGTGCTCACCCAGCTGGTCTTGAGCATCTTCACCGACCAGGGCGCTTACGACATGGCGCATCTGAAGGCTGAGAGGCACGAACTCACCACCTCGAGCGACATTCTCTCGGCTCAAGTGGGTTCGCTAGCGAGCAACCAGAATCTGGCAAATTCGGCCCAATCACTTGGCATGATTCCAAACAGCAGCCCGGTCTTTCTTCGTCTATCAGACGGAAGCCTGATCGGTAAACCAAAGGCTGCCTACTTTGACTCCAAGCACCAGGTGTCGCGCAACCTAGTGCCGAACGCGGCGATGACAACTCGTTCGCGCTGGTCAGCTACCGCTGCTATTGCGACACCGAACGCGGCTAACGCCCAAGCGGCATCGCCACAGGTAACTTTGTCTCCAGGCGACCTTCCGGTCTCGCCGACCAACTAAGCGCGGAGGCTAGGCAAGTGACTTTTTTGACGCCTGGTAACAGCCACCTCCGACGTCGAATCTTTGCGGCAATTATTGCCGTTATCTCGTTCTTCTTCGTTTTCCGTCTGTTCTCTTACCAAGTTATTGACGCCGAGGCGATCAACAAGGTCTCGAAAGACAAACGATCAGTCACGCGCACAATCAAAGCGCTCCGCGGGGATATCCTGGATGCGAACGGCAGCGTCCTTGCCCACTCGGTTTACACCTACGACATCAACGCTGCTCCGATAAATGTTGGCCCGGTTGACACGGTGCGAGATGGACGTGAGGTCACCCTCTCTGTCGAGCAGCAAGCTATCGAGATCGCTAAGGTTCTTCGCCTAACCCAAGAGGAAGTTCTCACCAAAATTTCTGGCAACGGCGTGTACTCGAACCTCGCCAAGGGGGTTTCGGCCGCTCAATACCGCGCCTTGCAGAACCTGGACCTGCCTTGGCTCTACTACGACCCGATTCTCTCTAGAACCTACTCCGAAGGTGCTACAACCGGCGGAATCGTTGGATTCGTAGGTGTTGACGGTTTACCGCTGGCAGGCATCGAGAGGCAGATGAACTCCTGCCTCGCCGGGGTCGACGGGCAAGAGACTTTTCAGCGCGGTGCAGCAGACGGCATTCGAATCCCGAGCAGCGCTGTGATCACCCAGAAGGCCAAAAATGGGTCGTCGGTGCAGCTGACCATCAACAAGGATCTGCAGTACCTAGCGCAAAATCAGCTATACAGCGAGGTTCGACGTTATCGGGCCGACTGGGCCACCGCCATCGTTATCGAGGCTAAGACTGGCAAAATTTTGGTAGCCGCAGAGGCGCCTTCGGTTGATTCAAACGACTTTGGTGTTGCCACTGAGGAATCACGCAAATCGCGAATCTTCGAGACCTCATTTGAGCCGGGCTCGACAATGAAGACGATTACGGCTGCAACGCTGGTTGACACTGGCAAAGGAACACCGGAGAGCAGAACAATTGCGCCATACAGTCTGCGGATCCCCGGTGACGTAATCAGCGACTCGCACTTTCACAAGCCTGAGCGCCTAACCCTGACCGGCGTTTTGAGGGAATCTTCGAACACCGGAATCATTAAATTGGGTAAGGCAGTCTCAACAAACACTCGTTTCAATTACCTGCAGAAATTCGGTTTCGGTGCAAAGACCTCCGTGAACTTTCCTGGCGAGAGCAGCGGTCTCCTGAGGCCGGTGGCTGAGTGGGACGGCAGCACCGAGATGGTTTCGATGTTTGGGCAGGGCGTCTCGGTCACACCGATTCAGATGGCTATGTCCTACCAGGCCATCGCAAACAAAGGAATCAGGCTTCAGCCGACTCTGGTTGAGGGCTGCGTCGACTCCAAGGGCAACCTAACCCCTGTTCCAGTTGGCGCTCCAACTAAGGTGGTCTCGGAGCAAACAGCGACCAAGACACTCGCGATGCTCGAGAAAGTCATCGAACATGGCGGAATCGGTAAGACTGCCGGGATTTCTGGCTGGAGAGTTGGCGGCAAGTCCGGTACCGCGCAGATTGCGGATGGTTCGGGCTACGGAACCCGCTACGCCGTTTCATTTATCGGCATGGCTCCGATCGAAGACCCTCAGTACGTGGTCGCGATCACCGTCTTCAAGCCGAGAACAATCAACAACTCTCTCGGGGCAACACCGTCGTTTAGATACATCATGAAAAAGGCGTTGCTAATCGGCGGAGTTCCGCCCTCAACCACAGAGTCTCGCCCGATAAAGATGGATTGGTGAGGCAATGATCGAGCAAATACCGCCAATCTTGCGACCTGACTCGGTTGCCCCGGTTTCTGTGGCTCAACTGGTCGAGCAGTTCTCGCTCGGACTCATCTCGGGTTCGCCTGAGGTGACCGTCACCGGCATAAGCATGAACACCAACGACTTGCGTGCCGGCGACCTCTTTGTAGCGATGCCCGGACTAAAGACCCACGGTGCAAACTTTCTCGATAAGGCGCTTGCGCTTGGTGCAGCAGCCGTGGTGACCGACACTGCTGGCCTGTCTCTGGCTGGCGAACTTGAAGTGCCCCTCTTGCAACTTGAAGAGCCTAGATTGCGACTTGGAGAGCTCGCTGCCTTCGTTTATGGCAACACCCCTTCTGCCATGCCTATGCTGTTTGGCACTACTGGAACCAACGGCAAGACCTCAACCAGTTACATCCTCGAGGCGATTCTGAGACAGCTCGGGCAGGTCACCGGACTGACTTCAACGGCCGAGAGGCACATCGCGGGCGAGGTAATCGTCTCTCGTTTGACCACCCCCGAGTCAACCGAGATGCACGCTCTGCTGGCGAGAATGCGTGAGGCGAAAGTCGAATCGGTAGCGATAGAGGTTTCGGCCCAAGCGCTCAGTCAGCACCGCATTGATGGCATTCGGTTCGATGTCGTAGGTTTTACCAACCTCAGTCACGATCACTTGGACGACTACCGTGACATGGATGAGTACCTAGCGGCGAAAGCCAACCTGTTCCAACCGGAGCGCGCTTCGCGAGGGGTGGTTTGCCTAGATTCAAGCTACGGCGCACGTTTTGCCGAACTAGCGAATATTCCGGTCGTTACGGTCGCAACCGGAGCTCCCGCGGACTACGAAGTTACGGTTACCGAAGAGGTGCCCGCGCGAACCGGCTTCAAAGTGCGCCTTCCCGATGGTCAGGTCATCGATTCCTGGCTGCCAATCATCGGCGCTCACATGGCCTCTAATGCCGGCCTGGCAATTGCAATGCTTGCCGAAGCCGGATTCAGCGCCGAGAGGATTCGCGAAGCGGTCTCGGCTGGAATCCACGCCTATTTACCTGGTCGCACCGAGCGAGTGACGGGCATTACAGGCCCTGATGTTTACGTTGATTTCGGACACAGCCCCGACGCGTTTCTGAACACGCTCAAGGCCGTACGAAAAGTCACCAAGGGCAAAGTCATCATGCTCTTCGGCGCTGATGGTGACAGGGACGCCTCCAAACGACCAGCTATGGCCACAGCCTCCGCTGAGAATTGTGACATCTTGGTGGTTACAGACCACCACCCTAGATTCGAAGACCCAGCGAGCATTCGCAAGACGCTGGTTGATGCTGCTCGTCAAGCGGTGCCCGAACTGGAGATCTACGAGGTTTCGCCACCTGAGGACGCAATCACTAAGGCTGTCTCACTAGCGGGCCCTGGTGACGCGATTCTTTGGGCTGGGCCCGGCCATCAGGATTACCGGGACATCAGGGGAGTGCGAACCCCCTACTCAGCAAGAGAACTAGCCAGAGCGGCTCTAAAGAAAGCGGGCTGGGAGTGATTGAGCTAACACTCAGAGACATCGCCGACGCTCTTGGCGGTCGGCTAATTGGTAAAGACCTGACGGTTACCGGTTCGGTAGAGACTGACTCGAGATTGGTTGGTGCGGGTTCGCTATTCGTCTGCAAGCCAGGCGAATTCGACGACGGGCACAACTTTGCTCAAGCAGCGATCGATGCCGGCGCTGTCGCGCTCGTAGTCGAACGCGAACTTGAGGCCTCTGCGCCACAGATCCTGGTTGGCAACTCTGTTCTCGCACTCGGGCGGCTCGCGGCCGACGTCCTAAGGCGTGTCCGTTCGGTATCTGGGCTAAAGGTAATTGGAATCACCGGCTCGAATGGCAAGACCAGCACCAAAAACATGCTGCGTGAAATTTTGCAGCGTGACGGTGAGACGGTGGCCCCGATCGAGTCTTACAACAACGAGGTTGGCGCTCCGATTTCGATTTTGAAAATCACCGGTTCGACAAAATACCTCGTGGTTGAACTCGGCGCAGATGGTCTCGGCAGTATCGAGTACCTAGCCAAGATTGCCCGGCCCGACATCGGCGTATTGCTGAAGGTCGGCATGGCGCACGCGGGAGAGTTTGGCGGCATAGAGACCACTCTGAGAATCAAGAGTGAGTTAGCTCGCGAACTCGGGCCTGACTCAACCTACGTTTATAACGTTGATGACGCGCGTGTCGTTTCTACCCTCGAGCTAACGACCGCGCATCGGGTTTCTTTCGGCACGAGTGACGCTGCCGAAATCCGCATCGAAGACGCGGAACTCACCCTCGCGGGCACTCGGGCAACGCTTCGGTATGCCGATGGAGCGGAGCTGCCGATCAGATTGCAGATTCTGGGCGAGCACCAGCTCATGAACGCCGCCGCCGCGCTTGCGGTAGCCGAGTCGCTGGGTCTTGACCGAGAAGCTTCTATCGATGCACTTGAGAACATGCAGTTGGCCGAGCGTGGGCGAATGCAGCTTACGGAGCGCAAGGACGGCGTCTTCGTGATCAACGACGCCTACAACGCTTCACCGGATTCGATGAAGGCAGCGCTTCAGACTCTCGCCCAAATCGGACGCCAGGGTCACAGGACAATCGCAGTTTTGGGTGAAATGGCAGAACTGGGGGAGTATTCACCGCTGGAGCATGACTCGATAGGCAGGCTCGCGGTTCGCCTCAACATCGATCAAGTCGTGGTCATCGGAATCCGAGCAAAGCTGATTCACATGGGAGCCAGCCAAGAGGGGTCTTGGGATGGCGAATCAAAATTCTTCGAGTCGATTGACGAGGCTTTCGTAGCCTTGCGTGGAATGCTTGTTCCTGGCGACGTTGTGCTTGTGAAGTCGTCTAAGTCGGCGAATTTGCGCCGACTTGGCGATGACTTAGTGGAGGTTTCAGTTTGAGAGCGATCCTTATGGCCGGCGGCATTTCGCTGGCATTCACACTCTTTCTAACACCGGCTTTTATCTGGCTGTTCAAGAGGCTGCAGTGGGGACAGTTCATTCGTGAAGATGGTCCAAAGTCACACCACACCAAGCGCGGCACACCCACCATGGGCGGAATCGCCATCATCGGCGGCTCGGTGCTGGCCTACTTTGTGGCAAAGGCGATCAATGGCGAAACCCCCACAATCTCGGCTCTGCTTGCCCTGTTCATGATGGTCGGATTGGGTCTGGTCGGATTCCTCGACGACTTCATTAAGACCCACAAGCAGCGCAGCCTTGGACTCAATGGCTGGGCAAAGATTGCCGGTCAGGGTGTAGTGGCCACAGTTTTTGCAATCATGGCGCTTCAATTTCCGAACGAACAGGGCATCACTCCGGCCTCAACGCAAATATCTTTCACCCGAGACCTACCCTGGCTAGAGATCGCGTCGTGGGGCACGATTATCGGCACCACGTTGTTCATCATCTGGATCTACTTCTTGGTAGCCGCAACTTCTAACGGAGTAAACATTGCCGACGGCTTGGACGGCCTGGCTACCGGGTCAACAATCATGGCCATCGGCGCCTACGCAGTGATTGGCTTTTGGCAATTCAACCAAGCCTGTGACCCGAGTGCGCTCGTAGCTCAGTGCTACGCAACTCGCGACCCGCTTGACCTAGCGGTTGTTGCCTCGGCGATCGTTGGTGCACTTATTGGGTTCCTCTGGTGGAACACCTCACCCGCGCAAATCTTTATGGGTGACACCGGTTCGCTTGGACTCGGTGGCGCTTTGGCTGCTCTCGCGATTCTCTCGCGCACCGAACTCCTACTTATCTTTATCGGCGGAATCTTCGTGATTGTCACCGGTTCGGTAATCATTCAACGTGTCTACTTCAAGGCGACCAAGTGGAGGACGGGCACTGGCAAACGAGTCTTCCTGATGAGCCCGCTGCATCACCACTTTGAGCAAAAGGGCTGGGCGCAAATCACGATTGTGGTTCGTTTTTGGATCATTTCGGGCCTCTGCGTCCTCAGCGGCATCGGCCTGTTCTACATCGAATGGACCTACGGATAAGTGTCGCGCCTCGATGAGCTAAATAGTTGGCACGATGACTGGTCAGGCCTAAAGGTTGCCGTAATCGGCCTCGGTGTGACCGGCTTCTCGGTAGCCGACACTCTCGCCGAACTGGGCTGCGAAGTTAAAGTCTTTGCCGAGCATGCACAGCCAGAGCAGTTGGACATTCTCGATGTGCTTGGAGTGCAGCACGTCTCCGGTAAGGCGGCTTCAGGCCTGCCTGATGGCTTGCCGCTGTTTGCGCCAGAGCTCCTAATTACCTCACCGGGTGTGCAGCCAGACGCTGAGGTTATCGTTTGGGCGACTAGCCAGGGTGTTCCCGTTTGGGTGGATATCGATCTAGCCTGGCGCCTCCGAGACAAATCGGGTAAGCCTTCGGAGTGGATCTGCGTTACTGGCACCAACGGAAAAACCACCACGGTTCAGTTGACGACCGAAATGTTGCGCGCGGCTGGCATCCGAGCCGAGTCTTGCGGCAACATCGGCACCCCTATTCTCGATTGCATTCGAAGGCCTGAAGGGCTCG
>JBILRS010000092.1:0-4022 GCA_044372535.1 Rhodoluna sp. | reverse complement strand
TAGAACGAGGGGAATGCTTGAGAACTTCTCATCGAGAATCACGAGGTTGGCGATTGCTTTGGTGGCTGAGGCTCCCGAACCCATGGCAATGCCAAGGTCGGCTTGTTTTAGAGCGAGGCAGTCGTTTACCCCGTCGCCGATCATCGCAACCACGTGTCCGAGGCTTTGAAGGTGTTCGATGATCAGTTTCTTTTGCTCGGGGTGAACGCGGCCAATTACTCGACCGTTTCTTATTGCGTTTAGGAGGCCTGCTGGGTCTTCGCGGAAGGCGCTTGCGTCGATGGGTTCACCAACGTCTTGGAGGCCGGCGCGGGAGGCGGTGTGAGCGACGGTGTTGGGGGAGTCGCCCGAGATGACATAGATCTCGACCTCTTGGGCTGCGAAGAAGGCCAGTGTTTCTTGAGCGTCGGAGCGCAGTTGCTCGGTGAAGTGAAGAAGGGCCATTGGCTCGATGCCTGCGGGGAGTTCATCGTTGTTTAGTTTGCTTGAGGTTCTTGCGAGCGCGAGCACTCGCTGGCCGGTTGCCGCGGCGAGTTCTGCCTGGTGGAGTTTGTCGGGCTGGTTGGGAAACACAAATTCTGGAGCACCGAGGATCCAGGTTTCGGTTTCGGTTTCGAAGGCGCTCCACTTGCGCGCCGAAGAAAACTCGAGTCGCCTCTTTGGTGTTAGGGCTTCGGTATTGAACTGAGCGCCGAGTGCGCTCGCCGTTGCGTTGGCGTTGGGGTCGGCTGCGAAGGTTGCCAAAGCACTGTGGCATTTTGCGGTTTGGGATTCGTCGAAGAAGGAGGCACGGTCAAACTCGATTTTGCCGTCGGTGAGGGTGCCGGTCTTGTCGAAGCAAACCACATCTACTCGGGCAAGGCCCTCAACGGCTGCGAGTTCTTGCGCGAGCACGTTTTTGCGGGCTAGTCGGATAGCGCCGAGCGAGAGGGCGAGGCTGGTGAGGAGAACCAGCCCCTGCGGGACCAAGCTGATTAGCGCAGCTACCGAACCAACCAGCGCTTGGTTGAGGGTGCCATCGGTTACCGCCTGGTTCCACCCGCCCAGTGCCCGAAGTTGACCGAAGAAGGACAGCAAAACTATAGGCAGCAGGAGCCAAGAGATCCAGCGCACCACTCTGGCGAGTGACTCCCTGAGCTCTGATGCCACGAGGCTGAATCTGCGGGCATCGGCCGCCATTTTCGCCGCGTTGGTTGAATCTCCGACTCCACTGACTTGGGCGAGCCCTACACCGGCCATCACCGAGGTGCCGGCCATCAGCGCGTCCCCGATTTTCTTTGAGACCTCGGCCGATTCGCCAGTCATCAACGACTCGTCTATTTCGAGTCCATCGGATTCAATCAAGACGGCATCGGCAGCAATGGTGTCGCCAGCCTTGAGGGTTAGAAGGTCGCCTAGGACGATTTGCGCAGGCGCTATTGAAACGACTTCTGAATCACGAATCACGCGCGAAGGGGATTGACTTAGAAGGCTGAGCCGGTCGAGGGTGAACTTCGTGCGCAGCTCCTGGATCACGCCGATTGCGATGTTCAGGATCACAATGATTCCGAAGAGGGCGTCCTTGTATTCACCGAGCACCAACATCAAGAGAAACGCGCCGCCAACGACGGCATTGAAGAGGGTGAAAACATTTGCGCGAGTTATCTGCGCCAGCGAACGGCTCGAACCGAGCGAAACCACGTTGCTCTGACCCAGCGCAAGTTTTTCTGCGACCTGCTTACTGGTGAGCCCCGAGCGGATGTTATGCACAGGTAAAGGCTATCGGGGGAGGTCTGTGTTTGGAACGGGTTTATTGGCGTAAAATTGACCTCGGACTCCCCGTGCGGCGTCACCTCGGCCAACTCCCCCAGGATCGAAAGATAGCAAGGGTAACTGGGCTCTGACGGGTGTGCGGGGAGTCTTTTCATTAGTCTGAACTGTCGGTCGAGGAGACTAGGCTCTAAACGTGGTTACCGCTCTATATCGTCGTTATCGTCCCGAGAATTTTGCCGAGCTAATCGGTCAGTCTCAGGTGACCGCGCCGCTCATGGCCGCGCTTCGAGCCGACCGCGTAAACCACGCTTATTTGTTCTCAGGCCCGCGCGGTTGCGGCAAAACCACCTCAGCGCGCATCCTTGCTCGCTGCCTGAACTGCGCCGAGGGCCCGACCGATACCCCTTGCGGCAAATGTGATTCATGCGTTGAACTGGCGCGTGACGGTGGCGGTTCTCTTGACGTAGTTGAGATCGACGCTGCATCGCACAACGGTGTCGACGATGCCCGTGAACTCCGCGAACGAGCTGGTTATGCGCCGGCTCGTGATCGCTACAAGATTTTCATTCTCGACGAGGCTCACATGGTGACCCCTCAGGGTTTCAACGCGCTGCTAAAGATCGTTGAAGAGCCGCCAGCGCACGTGAAGTTCATCTTTGCCACCACCGAGCCAGAAAAGGTCATCGCGACGATTCGTTCGCGCACTCACCACTACCCGTTCAGGTTGGTGCCACCGGCTCAAATGATTGACTACCTCGAAGAGGTCTGCGCATCTGAGAAGGTCGAAATCGCTCCTGGAGTTATGCCTCTTGTTGTGCGCTCGGGTGGCGGTTCGGTTCGTGACTCGCTTTCGCTTCTTGACCAGTTGATTGCCGGTTCTGAGGGTCGCGTCGAATACGATCGCGCTGTTGCGCTGCTCGGTTACACGCCGGAGTCCTTGCTAGACGAAGCAGTTGATGCTCTTGCCATTCGTGACTCGGCCTCAGCCTTCGCTGCCGTCGACAAGGTGATTCAGTCTGGCCAAGACCCACGTCAGTTCGTTGAAGACCTGCTAGAACGCCTTCGAGACATCATCTTGGTGGCATCGGTCGGCGCTGAGGCAAAGTCGGTTTTGCGCGGCTCAACCGACGACATGATCGACAAGATGAAGTCGCAATCGGGCAAGTTTGGCCAAGCGGAGCTAACTCACGCAGCCGCCGAAGTTAATGCTGCTCTGAGCGCGATGTCTGGAGCGACCAGCCCCAAGCTTCACCTCGAGTTGATGATTGCCAAGGTTTTGGTGCCTGGCGCAGACGAGTCAGAGATCGGTTCGCTAGCCCGTATTGAGCGCCTCGAGCGCCGCATTGGTATCGGCGAGGGAGCTTCGCCTGTTGGTGCACCTTCTCCTGCCCCTGAGGTAAAGGCGGCTCCGGCGGCTCCCGCTTCTCCTGCTCCCGCTGTTGAAGCGCCTGTTGCTTCAGCGCCCGCGCCGGTTGGTGCCGTTACGCTCACCCAGTTGAAGGCCGCTTGGCCAGAGATTTTGCGCAAGGTTGAAACCAAATCGATGGCTGCCTGGTTGGTTGCCTTTGGTTTAGACGTAATCGACTTCGATGGCGATGTCTTGACCGTTCGGTTCCCTTCGCAGTACGACCTAGAGAAGTTCAAAGCCGCCGAGGGTGCGCCGGATGTCTTGCGTGAAGCAATCTTCGAAGAGTTCGGCGTCAAGGTGAAGTTCAAGCCACACCTAGCCCAACCTGCCGAGCCTGCCGCAGGGCCAGAAACCAAGGTCATCGAAGTTGTTCCCGAGCCTGCCGCTGAACCAGAGGTCGAGCCGGAACCAGAAGTTGTTGCCGAACCAGAAGTAGAGCCTGAAGACGACGGTCGCTACGGGGCTTCACTGCTTCGCGAGATCCTCGACGCCAAACCGCTGGACGAAAAATAATGTACGAGGGTGTAGTTCAAGAACTCATTGACGAACTCGGTCGCTTGCCCGGTGTGGGCCCGAAGTCGGCTCAGCGCATCGCGTTTTACCTGCTACAGACCGAAGACGACCACGCCAAGCGTTTGGCTCAGGTTTTGCTTGAGGTGAAGGAGCGGGTTCGTTTCTGCGAGGTCTGCGGAAACGTTTCAGAAGAAGAACTCTGCAATATCTGCCGCGACCCGCGCCGCTCGCAAACCTCAATTTGCGTTGTCGAAGAGTCGAAAGACGTGCAGGCAATCGAGCGCACTCGCGAGTTCAAGGGTCTCTATCACGTGCTCGGTGGGGCGATCAGCCCGATCGAGGGCATCGG
>JBILRS010000091.1:0-4101 GCA_044372535.1 Rhodoluna sp. | reverse complement strand
GCCATCGGTAACCGCGTTGCAGACGTATTCGAAGTGCGGGGTTCCGCCGCGAATGACAACTCCGAGGGCAATCACAACTTCCGCGCCATCCTCGATCGCGTACTGAGCCGCCAGCGGCAACTCAAAGGCACCGGGCACTCGCATGATCGAGTAGGTGTTGTTGCCTGCCTCTTGAAGCGCACGCTCGGCGCCGGCGAGCAAGCCGCCGGTGATCTCGGTGTGCCACGACGTGACGCAGATAGTTATGGCAAGGCCGCTCGCGTCCACGGTTAGCTTTGGTGCTCCTGCGCCGCTCACTTCTTGTCGCCTTCAGGGATCAGGTGACCCATCTTCTCGCGCTTGGTGTCGAGGTAGCCGGCGTTTTCGTCAACTTGCCCGACAATCACTGGCACGTATTCGTTCACCGGGATTCCGGCTTCAATCAAGAAACCGCTCTTGGCTGGGTTGTTGGTCATTAGACGCACGCTAGTGACTTCAAGGTCGCGCAGAATGCTAACTGCCGCGCCGTACTCGCGAGCCTCTGAAGGCAGGCCGAGGGCTAGGTTCGCCTCAACGGTGTCTAGGCCCTGCTCCTGCAGCGCGTAGGCCTTCAACTTGTTGAGCAAGCCAATGCCGCGACCCTCTTGACCGCGCAGGTAGATAACTATGCCACCCTTTGGGTCTTTGGCGATCATGTCCAGCGCATAGTCGAGCTGAGGGCCACACTCACACTTGAGTGAACCGAAGGCCTCGCCGGTGATGCACTCCGAGTGCATGCGAACCAAAACGTCGTCACCGGTTGGGTTGCCCGAAATGATTGCAACGTGGTCGGCTCCGGTTTTGGTGTCGTAGTAGCCACGCACCCTAAAGTTTCCGTGAGTGGTTGGCACGTTGGCCTCTGCTTCGAAGCGAATACGGTTTGCCGGGTTGTGAACATTGACGATTTCGTTTTCGTCAAGGTAGCGAACGATCTGCTCCACAGTGATTACCGGGAGGTCTTCGCGAGCACCAACCTCTTGAAGCTCGGGCATGCGCATCATCGAACCATCGGCTGTAACCATTTCGCCAATCACGGCAACTGGCTGCATGCCTGCAAGCTTGAGCAGGTCAACGGCAGCCTCGGTGTGACCTCGGCGACCCTTGACTCCGTGCGGGTGAGCGCGGAGTGGAACCATGTGTCCAGGGCGAATCAGGTCGCTTGGGCCCGACTTCGGGTCGGCCAAGACATTCGCCGTGTTTGCGCGTTCGGCTGCCGAAACACCTGTTGACCTGCGGTTCGAAGCATCGACCGAGACCGTGTAGCTGGTCACGTGCGGGTCTTGGTTGTTGGTGGTCATCAGCGGCAACTCGAGCTCGTTCGCACGGGCTTCTTCCATCGGCACACAGAGGTAACCGGTGGTGTTGCGCACGATCCACGCCATCCACTCTTCGGTGATCAGTTCGGCTGAGATGATCGCGTCACCTTCGTTTTCGCGACCTTCGTCGTCGGCAACCAAGATCGGCTTACCCGCCTTCAGCGCCTCAAGTGCTTGCTCGATTGTTGCTAGAGCCATTAGTTTCTGCCTTCCATTAGGCGTTCGATGTGCTTTGCCATGATGTCAACCTCAATGTTGACCTTGTCGCCGGGCTGCTTTGAGCCCAGCGTGGTTAGGCGCATGGTTTCTGGGATTAGCGAAAGACCGATGAAGCCCTCGCCGATTTCGTTGACGGTTAGCGAAACCCCGTCAACAGTGATCGAGCCCTTGAGCACGATGTAACGCATCAGGTCAGCCGGCACGTTCACGCGCACCCACTCCCAGTTTTCAGAGAGCTCGCGGTTGCGAATCTCGCCCAAACCATCAACGTGACCGAGAACCATGTGCCCGCCAAAGCGGGTGGTCGCGTTCATCGCCCGCTCCAGGTTGACCCTGTCGCCAACCTTCGCGCCACCGAGGCTGGTTAGTCGCAAGGTCTCGTTCATCACATCCGCGGTGAACTTGTCACCCTCGAGCTCAATCGCTGTCAGGCAGGCGCCCGAAACCGCTATCGAATCGCCGCGCGAGACGTCCGAAGTGACCACAGCGCCCTGAATGGTGATGCGCTTTGCATCTGGCTGCGTCTCAATCTCGGTGATGGTTCCGAGCTCTTCAATAATTCCCGTGAACATTACTTACCTCTTGCCCTAATCAAAATGTCTTCACCCAACTGGGTAACCGACTCAAACTTCAACTCAACGGCCTCCGGCATGCTGCCAACCCCAACGTCTTGCAGAGCAACCCGCGAGCCGCCCAAAACCTTTGGCGCCAGATAAACCAAGTACTCATTGACCAAACCCTCAGCCACGAAACGCGAAGCGACAGTGGGCCCGCCCTCGACCCAGAGTTCCTTGACCCCCTGCGAACCGAGCGTCGCGAGAACAGAAGCGAGATCGTGCGTGTTCAAAACCAACGTAGGCGCGCTCTCATTAAACACGCGAGCATCCGAAGGCAATTCAGACGACCCAATCACCACGCGTAACGGCTGGTGCGAATACAAAGAACCATCAGGCTGACGAGCGGTCAACTCCGGGTCATCGGCCAAAACCGTGCCGGTACCAACCAAAATCGCATCAGCGTTCGAGCGGCGAAGGTGTGACTCGGCACGAGACTCAGGCCCCGAAATCCACTTGGACGTGCCGTCTGAGGCAGCAGCCCGACCATCCAGCGAAGACGCCCACTTCAACGTGACCCAAGGGGTTCCGTGCGAAGCAAACCACATCCACTTTTCGATCAGCGCAAGACCATCGGCCTCTAGAACACCAGCGATAACCTCAACACCAGCTGAGCGAAGGGTCGAAGCCCCACCCGATGAAGCCTGACCCGGATCGGTCACTGCATAAACAACTCGCGAAATCCCAGCCTCAACCAACGCCTGCGAGCAGGGCCCCGTCTTACCGGTGTGGTTGCAGGGTTCAAGCGTGACAACAGCGGTTGAACCCGCAGGCACAACCGAAAGCTTTGAGAGGGCGTCAACCTCAGCGTGAGGGGTTCCTGCGCCTTTGTGGTAACCCTCTGCAATAACGGTTCCCGAATCATCGAGGATCACCGCACCAACCTGTGGGTTCACGCCCCAAGCTGGCCCGAACAGGGCAAGGTCGAGCGCGCGACTCATCGCGTTCTCATAAACCTGGTTCATAGCCACTCCTCGAATCTTCTTCGGGGTGGCAGGCGTAAGGCCCAGCCGCAGCGCGTGCGCGCGACGGCTTCGTTCTTCTCCCATCCGGACTTTAACCGTCGGTACTGGAGTTCCACCAGTTCAACCGCCGTTCCATAAAGGCACGTCGGGTCGCGGACTATAACCGCCGGCTCAGATTTTCACTGACCCCGAAGAACTTGTATTGCTTATCAATCATCCCAGAAAACAAGGGTTTTCGGGAAAGTATTCCTAGCGAGAAGGCTTTAGGAAGCCAACTCTTTCATAGACGTTTTCCAGTGTCTGCTCGGCAACGGCTAAAGCGCGAGCAGCACCTGCGGCAAGCAGGCGATCTAGCTCGGCCGGGTCGCTGAGTAGCTCTTCGGTTCGGTTGCGAATCGGTTCGATTGCAGAAACAACTACGTCGGCTACTTCACCCTTGAGTGCGCCATAGCCAGCACCTTCGAAGCGTTGCTCAAGGCTTGAGATTGATTCACCCGAGATGGCGCTGTGAATGCCGAGCAGGTTCGAAATGCCGGGCTTAGCTTCGCGGTCAAACTTGATGATGCCGTCGGTGTCTGTCACTGCGCTCTTGATCTTCTTCACGACGGCTGAGGTTTCGTCCATGATGTTGATCAGGCCCTTAGGGTCGGCTGCTGACTTAGACATCTTGGCTTCGGGGTTCTGCAGGTCGTAGATCTTGGCTGTCTCTTTGAGAATGACGGCTTCGGGAATTACAAAAGTTTCGCCAAAACGGGAGTTGAATCTGGTGGCGAGGTCGCGGGTTAGCTCTAGGTGCTGGCGCTGGTCTTCGCCAACTGGAACAGCCTTTGGCTGGTAAAGCAAGATGTCGGCAGCCTGGAGGATCGGGTAGGTGAAGAGGCCGACGCTTGCGCTGTCTGAGCCCGCCTTCTGCGACTTGTCTTTGAACTGGGTCATGCGGCCGGCTTCACCCATGCCGGTGATGCAGTT
>JBILRS010000090.1:0-4120 GCA_044372535.1 Rhodoluna sp. | reverse complement strand
ATGCCTTGCGGTTATCAATCGAGCTGAGCGTCTTCACGGTTGTGTAGTAGTCGTAGGCGATCTCTGAGGGGTGAACCTCGAGGGCAAACTTGACGCCCTCCGAGTCGTAAACATCCATGATCGGGTTCCAGCGCTTAGCAAAGTCGTCGTAGCCGGCCTCAATCACTTCTTTCGATACCGGCGGGAACATTGCGACGTACTGCCAAATCGATGAGCCGGTGAAACCAACCACGGTGTCGACGCCGAGTTTGCGGGCAGCCACTGCTGTCAACTTGAGCTCTTCGGCGGCACGTTGGCGCACGCCTTCTGGCTCACCGTCGCCCCAAACCTTAGCCCCGACGATGTCGCGGTGCCTAAAGTCGATTGGGTTGTCGCAGACCGCTTGGCCCTTCAGGTGGTTTGAGATTGCGTAAAGCTTGAGGTTGTACTTCTCAAGAATCGCCAGACGTTCCTGAACGTAACTGTCGTCCTCGGCCGCACGCCAAACATCGAGGTGTTCGCCACTACAAGCGATCTCAAGACCGTCGTAACCCCAGCCGCTCGCCAGTTTGGCGACTTCTTCGAGCGTTAGGTCAGCCCATTGACCGGTGAAAAGCGTTACAGGACGAATCATTCGTTACCCCTAATTGGCGATGGCGGTTGCGATTAGCTTGTTTTCAAATGATGGCACATCTACCCAACGTTTTTCAGCCGCAGAAACCAGAACGGCTTCGATGAGCTCTGCTGATCTGACTCCGTCTTCGATGCCAGGGACTCCGTCGTGAACGATTCCGGCGAACCCGTCGTAAACATCGGCCATGAATGAGTTGAAGGCGTCTTGGTAACCCTGCGGGTGACCTGCCGGGACCCTAGAGAAGCGCTTCGAGTCGCTGTACTGCAAGCTATCTTGACCGTGCGAGACGATCTGACTTGAGCGCTTGCCGCCAACCAAAAGCGAGTCTGGTAGTTCCTGGTTGAAGGTATAAGAGGCCTTAGAGCCGTCGAGTTCAATCAACAACTGGTTCTTGCGGCCAAATGAAACCTGACTGACTGTGACAGAACCGCTGGCACCGTTTTCGGTTTCAAACAGCACGGTGGCGATGTCCTCGGTTTGCACCTTCTTGCCGGCTCGCTGCTCGTAGGCCTTCGAGGTGTTCGCGATGAGCCGCGTAATGCGGTCGCCAGAGACAAACTCCATGAGGTCACACCAGTGAGTACCAACGTCGGCGAAGGCTCGCGAGGCGCCACCGGAGGTCGAGTCAACCCGCCAGTTCGTTGAGTCGGGTTCGGCGAGCCAATCCTGCAGGTAGTTGCCGTGAATTAGGTGAACCTGGCCAGCTTCGCCGTTCAGCACGCGTGCGCGTAGCTCACGAACCGTTGGGTAGAAGCGGTAGGCAAAGGGAACCGCAAAGCCCTTACCGTGAGCCAGGACCTCGTCGCGAACTGCGTGTGCCTCTGCCAAGCTCACCGAGATCGGCTTTTCAGAAACAACGTGCTTGTTCGCTTTAGCAGCCGCGATCGCAATCTCGGCGTGCAGTTCGTTCGGAGTGCAGATGTGAACTACATCCACATCCGGTCTAGCGACCAGGTCTTGCCAGGTTTCGAAGACATTCGGCACGCCAAACTCGGTGGCAAACTTTTGGGCAGCTGCGCGACTAGAACTCGCGACAGCGAAGAGCTCATTGCCCGAGTCCCTGATGGCACGAGCGTGAACGCTCGCCATGAAGCCTGAGCCGATTATTGCTGCTCTCAGTGGTGTGTTCATTCGCTTACTTCTTTCTTGAGAGTGCAACTGCGAGGATGATGATTGCGCCGCGAACGACCTGCTGCTGGCTGACATCGAGGCCGGCGAGAATCAAGCCGTTGTTGATCAGACCGATGAACAGTGCTCCGAACAGCGAGCCGACGACCTGGCCGCGACCACCGAAGAGGCTGGTGCCACCGAGGATTACCGCGGCGATGACCGAAAGCTCGTCACCTGTTCCCCACTGGAATCGGCCGGACTGCAAACGGCCGGCGTAGAGCATGCCGGCAAAAGCTGCGACAACTCCCGAGAGAAGCAGCACGGTGAACTTGATCTTGGCTGTCTTCACGCCGGTGTAGCCGGCTGCGACCAGGTTTCCGCCTGTTGCCCGCACGTGGCGGCCGAACTTGGTCTTGTTCATGACTATTGCACCGATGGTTACCGCGATGGCGACCCAGACGAGCAGAACCGGGATCGGGCCGATTTCGCCGCCACCGAAGATTGCGATGTAGGTCTGATCGGCAATTGGCACCGGCGCTGAGGCCGTGATCCAACGCGCGACGCCGACCACGAGTCCGAGCATTCCGAGGGTGACCAAGAACGAAGGCACCTTCAGCCAAGCCACAAGGCCACCGCTGATTGCACCAGCCACCGCGCCGACCAGAAGACCCGCGAGGATGCCAGGGATCAGCCCAGCGCTATTGATTGTCATGGCTGTCACAACGGCAGCCAAACCGGCAACCGAACCGATACTCAGGTCGATCTCCGCGGCGGCGATGACATAGGTCATGGCAACCGCCATGATCGAGATCGTGGCCGTCTGCCTAAAGATGTTCAGCAGGTTGTTTGGGTTGCTGAATCCTGAGTCCCCGAGCAAAATCGAGAACAGGATGAACACAGCGATGAACCCGATGTAGATGATGTTCTGACGCCATTCGAAACGTTTGATCAGGTCCATCGCTGAATTTTGTAGGGTCTTGGTTTTCATGCTGCTCCTTGAATTGCTAGTTGTAAGAATTCTTCGTTTGGTATTTCGTCACGGTTGAGGCTTTTGGAGATCCGGCCGTCTTTTAGAACCAGGATCCGGTCTGACACCGAAAGCAGCTCTGGCAGTTCTGAAGAAATCAGAATCACCGACTTGCCGCTGTCTGCGATCTTGCGAACGAAGTCGAGAATTTCGCTCTTGGTGCCAATGTCGACACCAGCCGTTGGCTCGTCCATCAAGAGGATCTCTGGGTTCGTGCCCAGCCACTTGCCAATCACAACCTTCTGCTGGTTTCCGCCCGAAAGCGCGCCAACCGAGATTCCCGGGTAGGCGAGTTTGATCTCAAACTTCGCGATTATCTCTTTGCTCTTGGCCAGGATCTTCTTCTTAGACAAGAAACCTGAGGTAGTTAGTTCATCCAGCAGTGGCAGGGTCAGGTTCTCGGTAACCGAGTGATCCAGAACAAGGCCTTGAGCTCTGCGGTCTTCGGGAATCAGGGCGATTCCATTATGAATCGCAACCTGCGGAGAGGTTACTTGCACTTCGATGCCGTTGAGCTTGATGGTTCCCGAGGTCGGCTTCAAGATACCGAAAAGCGTGTTTACCAGCTCGGTTCTGCCCGAACCCATGAGGCCCGCCAGGCCGAGGATCTCGCCTCGACGAACCTGAAGAGAGACGTTGTGGAGTTTAGGCTCGGCGCTCAGATCAGTGACGTCAAGAACCACCTCGCTGGAAATCTTGTCTGAACGGTCTTTGTGCACCAGGTGAGCGGCAGCCTTTCGACCGACAATAGCCTCAACAATCTGCTCTGGGGTGACTGACTTCAGCGACTCGGTCAGAACCCTTGAACCGTCTCTTAGGACCGTGATTCGGTCAGCAATTCGATAGATCTCATCCATGCGGTGAGAAATGTAAACGATCGAGATTCCCTTGGCCTTCAAGCGCTGAATCAGCGCGAACAAACCTTCTGCCTCATGCTTTGCCAGCGATGCCGTTGGTTCGTCCATGATCAGCACCTTGGCGTTCTGGGCCAGTGCTTTGGCGATTTCGGTTAGCTGCCACAGGGCTGTCGGTAGCGACTCGACGACTCGTGAAGGGTCAACCTCGACCTCCATCTCTTTAAAGAGCTCGAGTGCCATGTTCTTGGCCACCGAGTCGCTGATTAGCCCATACTTTGTTGGCTCATTGGTCAAAAAGATGTTTTGAGCGACCGTCAGGGTCGGGATCAGCGAAAACTCCTGAAAAACCATGCCGATTCCGGCCTTCTTAGCCGCGAAGGTGTCGGTGATGTCCACGCTCACACCGGCAACGCTGATACTGCCGGAATCTTTCGGGTAAACGCCCTGAAGAATCTTCATGAGGGTGGACTTTCCAGCGCCGTTTTCACCAGCCAAAGCGTGCACTTCGCCAAC
>JBILRS010000032.1:0-15404 GCA_044372535.1 Rhodoluna sp. | reverse complement strand
TTTTTCGTGTTGATAAAAAGGAAGTCTCGATCACTCAGTTGGTTGAGCAACTCGGCTTCACCACCGAGCAGCTGCAAACCCCGATTCGCGACCTGAGCGGTGGTCAGCGCCGGCGACTCCAGTTCTTGCGCCTGCTGTTTGGCGAACCAAACGTTCTGATTCTCGACGAACCGACAAACGATCTAGACACCGACATCCTGGCCGCGATGGAAGACCTGCTCGATTCTTGGCCGGGCACCCTGATTGTTGTCAGTCACGACCGCTACCTGCTAGAGCGCGTAACCGACAACCAGTACGCGCTGATGGGCGATGGTCACCTGCGACACCTGACCGGGGGAGTCGATCAGTACCTGCAGCTTCGCAAGGCGAGTCTCGGAACCAAGTCGGCACCTGCTAAGCCAAGCAAGATGACTGGCGCGGCATTGCGTGATGCCGAGAAGAACCTGAGTCGGCTGGAACGCGCGCTCGAGAAACTGGCCACCGAAGAGGCGACCCTGCACGAAAAGATGGCAACCCACGACCAGGGTGACTTCGACGGTCTCGCAGAACTCGCAGCGAAACAGGGTCAATTGAACCAAAAGCGCCAAGATCTTGAAAACGAGTGGCTCGAAACCTCAGAAGCGCTCGCTTAATCTGGCAAACTAATACACGTCGCTCTCGGGTGACTGATCCGCCCTAGTGTAACGGCAGCACGGCGCTCTTTGGAGGCGTTCGGTCCAGGTTCGAATCCTGGGGGCGGAGCGATTCGAAGAGGAGCAATATGAGCGAAAAGCGTCTGGCAGTCGTGGTACTTGCCGCTGGCGAGGGCACTCGCATGCGTTCGGCTACCCCCAAGGTCATGCACGAAATCGCCGGTCTTCCGCTCCTGGGCCACGCGCTCGCAACCGCAACCTCACTTGGTGCCGCCTACGTTGTCCCAGTTATTCGACACCAGCGTGAGCTAATCGCCGAATACATCGAAACATTCTTCCCGACAGCAACAATTGCAGACCAGGACGACGTGCCCGGCACCGGTCGTGCTGTCGAGTGTGCCCTAAAGCAACTCCCAGCAGACTTCGAAGGTGCGGTTGTCGTGACCAGCGGAGACGTGCCGTTGCTGGACGTGCCAACCCTAGAATCACTTCTCGAGGCTCACCTGAGCGGTGGTTTTGCGGCCACTGTGCTTACGCAATTGGCAGATGACCCAAACGGTTACGGGCGCATAATCCGTTCTGACGACGGCGCGTTTATCAGCATCGTCGAGCACCGCGATGCCACCGATGAGCAACTGCAGATCGAAGAAGTTAACGCCGGTGTCTACGTATTCGACTCGGCCGCGCTTCGTGACTCACTTGGCAAACTTTCGGCTCAAAACGCCCAGGGCGAAAAGTACCTCACAGACGTCGCAGCCATGCTGGTCAGCGAAGGGGCAAAGGCTCAGGCGCTCGCCGTGGCAGACAACTGGCTGGTAGCCGGCATCAACAACCGCGTGCAACTCGGTGAAGTCGCTGCCGAGCTGAATCGTCGAATTTGCGAAGCGTGGATGCACGCTGGAGTGACAATCCTCGACCCATTCACAACCTGGATCGACGTCACGGTATCGATCGGAGAAGACTCGGTCATTCTGCCTGGCACCTACCTGAAGGGCACCACGGTTATCGGCTCAGGCTCAACCATTGGGCCAGAAGTCGACATGACAGACACGATTGTTGGAGCCAACGCAAGAGTAGTCAAGGCGCAGGTCAACTCCGCCCGCATCGGTGAGGGCGCTAGCGTCGGGCCTTACGCCTACCTACGCCCAGGCACCGACCTTGGCGCCGACGGCAAAATTGGCACTTTCGTAGAAACCAAGAACGCCAAGATCGGTCGAGGGTCGAAGGTTCCGCACCTCACCTATGTCGGCGATGCCGAAATCGGTGAAGGCACCAACATCGGGGCTGGAACCATTTTTGCTAACTACGATGGCGTCAAGAAGCACACCACAGTCATCGGTTCACACGTGCGAAGCGGCGCACACAACACTTTCGTTGCACCGATTACGATTGGTGATGGAGCCTACACAGCTGCAGGCACCACGGTTAGAAACAACGTCGAAGCCGGCGAGTTAGCACTGAGCCACTCACCACAAAAGAGCTTCGCCGGCTGGGTTATCGCAAACCGACCAGGAACTGCAGCGGCGGAAGCCGCTGAAAACAGCAAAAAGTAGAGAGAAGCGGGCAAAGCGTTGAGCGAGATCACCACTACCGGACGTAAGCGACTAGCCCTGCTAAGTGGGCGTGCCCACCCAGCCCTAGCTGAAGAGATTGCCGCACTGCTGGGCACCGAGCTGATCCCCACCACCGCATACGACTTCGCCTCGGGTGAAACCTTCGTCAGATTTGAAGAGTCTGTCCGCGGTGTTGATGCCTTCGTTATTCAGGCTCACCCCGCACCGGTAAACCACTGGCTGGTTGAGCAGTTGCTGATGATTGACGCCCTCAAGCGCGCCTCGGCAAAGCGAATCACCGTTGTTGCACCATTCTTTCCTTACGCCCGTCAAGACAAGAAGCACAAGGGACGCGAGCCGATTTCGGCACGCCTAATGACAGACCTGTACAAGGCGGCCGGCGCTAACCGCATCATCTCGGTCGACCTGCACACCCCGCAGATCCAGGGCTTCTTTGACGGCCCGGTTGACCACCTTTGGGCCCTGCCAATGCTGGCCGACTACGTGCGCGACAACTTCGACGACGGCAACATCACCGTTGTTTCGCCAGACTCTGGCCGAGTCCGGGTAGCCGACATCTGGGCCGACCGCCTCGGCGCACCGCTTGCGATTGTGCACAAGCGTCGCGATCCAGACGTGCCAAACCAGGTCACAGCTCAAGAAGTTGTCGGTGACGTTGAAGGTCGCACTTGCCTTCTCGTAGACGACATGATCGACACCGCCGGCACAATTGTGGCCGCCGCCGCAGCTCTCAAGAAGAACGGTGCAAAGCGCGTCATTGTTGCTGCGACCCACGCAATCTTCTCGGACCCAGCCGTCGAGCGCCTCAGTGGCGACAGCGTTGACGCAGTCGTGGTCACCAACACCCTGCCGATCCCAGAAGAGAAGCGGTTCGAGACGCTAACGGTTCTTTCAATTGCGCCGCTCATTTCTCGTGCAATCAGCGCCGTGTTTGACGACAATTCCGTCAGCCAGATTTTCCCTGGCCACGCTTAATCGATACACTTAACGGGTACGACAACGGCGAGGGCTCCACTCGGAGCCGTAATCGACGGGGCCAAAGCCTTTGGGCTGAAATCCTCGCGTGAAAACGCTTGAGTTGAGAAACCAAACCTGAAGGAAACAAAATGTCTGAAGCAACCATCGTTGCAGAAACCCGCACCTCGTTCGGCAAGGGCGCTGCCCGCAAGTCACGCGCTGCCGGCCGCACCCCAGCAGTTATCTACGGCCACGGCTCTGAGCCTCGCCACATCACTCTTCCTGCCCACGAGCTAGCGCTTGTGCTCCGTCACAAGAACGCCGTTATCGACCTAAAGATCGAGGGCAAGAACGAGCTAGTTCTAGTGAAGTCGGCGACCAAGGACGTAATCACCCAGATCATCGAGCACGTTGACCTAGTGACCATCGTCAAGGGTGAGCTTGTCCACGTTGAGGTTCCTGTTCACGTTGTCGGCGAGACCCTTTCGGGCACCACGCTCGACCTCGAGCACAAGACCGTCAAAATTGCCGCTGAAGCGACCTCGATTCCCGAGTACGTCGAAGTTGTTCTCAACAAGGAAGGCGCTGGTTTCCACGTTCTAGCCAAGGACATCATCCTTCCTGCTGGCGTAACCATGGACCTAGACGCCGACACCCTGATTGCATCGGTTGTTGAAACCGCAGCTGGTCAGGCTGACGACACCCCAGCAGCTGAAGCCGAGGCAGCAGCTGAGTAACAAAGCCTTTCTCGTTGTCGGGCTCGGTAACCCCGGGCCCGGCTACGCGGGCAACCGCCACAACGTCGGCCAAATGGTGATCGACGTTCTGGCAAAGCGCCAAAGCGCAAAAATGAAGAGCCACAAGGCCAATGCGGCGGTGGCAGAAACAAAACTCGGACAATCGCGTCTGATTCTTGCTAAACCCTTGAGTTTTATGAATAACTCGGGCGGGCCGGTAGCCAACCTGGCCAAGTTCTTCGACATCGCTCCCGAAAACGTGATTGTCATTCACGACGAACTCGACATTGCCTCTGACGATGTGCGCATCAAGTTCTCGGGCGGTCATGCGGGCCACAACGGGCTCCGCGACATCATCTCGGCTCTCAACACCAATGATTTCGTGCGTGTGCGTGTGGGCATCGGTCGCCCGCTCGGCCAAATGGAAACCGCCGACTTTGTGCTGAAAGACTTTTCAAGCACCGAAAAGAAGAGCCTCGCAGTGACCCTCGAGATCGCTGCAGACGCAGTTGAGGCGATAGTTACCGATGGATTAGCCGCCGCTCAGCAGGAGTTTCATTCCGCCTAAACTTGAGGGGTGGATGCTCGAGCGAATTCCAAGGCCCTTTCGCGCCTCGTCGCACTCGTCGCAGAAGGATATCCGGTTGCCTCACTAGAGGCTGCCATCAAAAAACCTCGGGTCGACATCGTCGCTCCACAGGGCGCTCACTCCACAATCGTTGCGCTGCTGAATCACATTCGCGCCGAAAAGAAGCTCTCGCGCGTGCAACTGGTTGTCGCCGCAACCGGTCGCGAGGCGGAAGACGTCGCAGCCACTCTGCGCGGTTTAGACCCTGAGGCTGAAATTCTGGAATTCCCTTCTTGGGAGACCCTGCCTCACGAGCGTCTGAGTCCGTCGCCCGAGACAGTGGGAACTCGCGTCCGTGTGTTGCAACGCCTGGCCGAACTCAAGAGCGAACACAGCGATCATCCGGTTTACGTGCTGGCAAGCGTGCGCGCTGTGCTTCAGCCGGTCATCGCCGGTTTGGCAAACCACCCGGCGCTCAAGCTTGAGTCGGGCAAGAACTACTTCATGCCAGAACTGACCCTCAAGTTGGTCGAGATTGCCTACGAGAGGGTCGACATGGTGACTCGGCGAGGCGAGTTTGCAGCCCGTGGAGGAATCCTCGACATCTTCCCGACAACCGCCGCCCACGCCGTCCGGCTTGAATTTTTCGGTGACGAGTTAGAAGACATCCGAGAGTTCTCGGTGACCGACCAGCGTTCGTTACCACTCGGTGACGAGCATCAGCCAGTCAAGGCTGTGACGCTATTTCCGGCTCGCGAAATCGTGATCACTCCTAGCGTCGCTTCGCGTGCCAGAGAAATGATGCACGAGTTTCCGAACCTGTCAACAATGCTCACCAAGATTGCAGAGGGCATGCCGGTTGAGGGCATGGAGTCGCTCGCACCTGTGCTCTGTGACGCTCTCGTCCCGCTAGCTAGCTATCTGCCCGAAGACACCGCCGTGACGATTCTCAGCCCCGAAAAAGCTGCCGCGCGAGCACTCAGCCTCACCGAGACCAATGAAGAGTTTTTGCACGCCGCCTGGGACGCCGCCATGGAAGGCGCAAAAGCACCAATCGATCTCAGTGCCGGAGGTTTCAAAACCATCGCCGAGTTCGAGCGCGATCTAGGTAAGCGCGCGCTTTACCGGGTCAGCACATTCGACTCACCCGAGGAGGGCGTGGTGAATCTCGGGCTACTTGAGATACCGAACTTCACCGGTCTCGACATGACGGTGATGCAATGGATCGAAGACCAAACCAAGCACGGGCAGCAGGTTTTCTTGGTCACCGAGGGTCACGGCACCGCGCTCAGGATCGAGGAGCAGCTTGCCGCGAAGAACCTCAAGGCCGAGGTGTTGCAGGCGACCCTAAAGAAGGGTTTCGCTGCCCCGAGCAGCAACCTGATCGTGCTCACCGAGAGCGATTTCTATGGCAAAAACTCCACTTACGTAAGCCCTACGCAGCGCAAACTCGCCACAAAGCGCGGCGCTGCGGTTGACCCGCTGACTCTCAAGCCGGGGGACTACGTCGTGCACGAGGTCCACGGAATCGGTCGTTTTGTTGAGTTGGTTCGCCGTCGCAGCGGCATCGGCAAGCAGCAGCACGAGCGCGAGTATCTGCTGATTGAGTACGCGCCTTCGAAGCGTGGCGGCAGCGGAGACACCCTGTTTGTGCCAACCGATCACCTAGACCTCCTCACCCGTTACGTGGGTGGCGAGGCACCAGTGTTGAGCAAGATGGGTGGCTCAGACTGGTCTCGCCAGAAGGGCAACGCCCGCAAGGCCGTGCGCAAGATCGCAATCGACCTCGTCAAGCTCTACTCTTTGCGAATGAGTGCGGCGGGCTACGCCTTTGGCCCTGATACCGCCTGGCAGCGCGAGATGGAAGAAGCGTTTGAGTTTGTCGAAACACCGGACCAGCTCTCGACCATCGAAGAAGTGAAACGCGACATGGAACGCGCAGTGCCAATGGATCGCCTGTTGGCCGGCGATGTGGGTTACGGCAAAACCGAAGTTGCTGTGCGCGCCGCCTTCAAGGCAATTCAAGATGGCAAGCAGGTTGCGCTGCTCGTGCCGACCACTCTGTTGGCCAGGCAGCACTTCGACACCTTTAGCAACCGCTACTCGGGTTTCCCGGTGAATGTCCGAAGCCTCAGTCGCTTTCAGACTGACAAGGAGGCAAAGGAGACCGTTCAGGGTCTAAAAGACGGCACGGTCGATCTCGTCATCGGCACCCACCGCTTGCTCATGAACAACATCGAGTTCAAAAACCTCGGACTCCTAATAATCGACGAAGAGCAGCGTTTCGGTGTCGAGCACAAAGAGAAACTCAAGGACTTCAAATTGAACGTGGACGTGCTCTCAATGAGCGCTACGCCAATTCCTCGAACGCTAGAACTTGCGGTCACCGGTATTCGTGAGATGTCAACACTTGCCACCCCACCAGAAGATCGACACCCGATTCTCACCTATGTGGGCGGCTATTCAGAGAAACAGGTGGCCGCTGCCATTCGCCGCGAGTTAATTCGCGAGGGTCAGGTGTTCTTCGTTCACAATCGGGTTGAAAGCATCGACAAGGTGGCCAGCCAGCTTCGAGAGTTGGTGCCGGAGGCACGGATCGCGGTGGCTCACGGGCAGATGTCTGAAGGCGCGCTCGAGCAGGTCGTGGTCGATTTTTGGGAGCGGAAGTTCGATGTCCTTGTTTCGACGACGATTATCGAGACCGGTATCGACATACCCAACGCCAACACCCTGATAGTTGACCGAGCGGAGCGGTTTGGCCTCAGTCAGTTGCACCAGATCCGCGGAAGAGTTGGTCGCAGTCGAGACCGCGCCTACGCCTATTTCTTCTATGACCTGAGCAAACCCCTCACCGACATCGCGCACGACAGGCTCTCAACCATTGCCACAAACAACGAACTCGGCTCAGGCATGCAGGTTGCCCTCAAGGATCTCGAAATCCGAGGTGCCGGAAACCTTCTCGGTGGCGAGCAATCCGGCCACATCGCCGGCGTTGGATTCGATCTCTACCTTCGAATGATCGGGGAGGCCGTCGCCGATTTCAAGGGTGAGAAGCAAGCTTCACCGGCAGAACTGAAGCTCGAACTGCCAGTTGACGCTCACATTCCTTCGACCTACGTTGACTCCGAACGCCTGCGGTTGGAGGCGTATCACAAGCTTTCGGCGGCGTCCAACGCAAGCAACACGAGGGCCGACCTTGACGCGATTCTTGATGAACTGCAGGATCGCTACGGGCTCGCCCCGCAGAGCGTCATGAACCTGATTGATGTCACCGAACTTCGCCAGCAAGCCAATCGACTCAAGGTGAAAGACGCGATGATGCTCGGCACCCAGGCCCGAATCTCGCCGGTTGAACTCGCCGAAAACGAGCAGGTGCGCCTGAGCCACCAGTATCCGGGACTCAAGTACCTGCAGAGCGCTAAGTTGCTTACCGTGCCCCTGCCCAAAGACGCCTCGGGGGAGACCTTGAGAGACAAAGAAATGATTCAATGGGCGTGGGTATTACTCGCTCAAGTTTTTACCAAGAAGGAACCGAATGACTAACCTCGACAGCCTCATCGAAACCGCTCACAAACTACGCAGCCCCGGCGGTTGCCCTTGGGATGCCGAACAGACTCACGAGTCGCTCGTGCAGTACCTGCTTGAAGAGACCTACGAGTTAATTGACGCAATCGAAACGAAGGACGCTGCCGCTATTCGCGAGGAGCTGGGTGACGTGCTCTACCAGGTCGTTTTCCACAGCGATCTAGCCTCTTCGGGCTCGCTGGGTGAGAAGTTCGACATACAGGACGTTGCTGCGCAAATGGAGGCCAAGATGGTCTCTCGCCACCCGCACGTCTTCGGCGACTCGTCGGCTAGGGCAGAGTTCAAGGCCGAAACAGGTGCAGACGTGATGCTGAACTGGGACGACCACAAAAAGCGCGAAAAACCTGAGCGAGAGTCGGTGTTGGATGGAATTCCGAAGTCGATGCCGGCTCTTTCTCTTGCCAATAAGGTGCTTGGCAAAGCCGAGAAACTGGGGATTTTGGACTCCGAATCTGGGCCTTTGGAGATCGAATCCGAAGAGCAACTAGGAACCCTTCTACTCACGATCGTTACCATCGCGAAAGCCGCCGGATTCGACTCAGAGAGGGCGCTGAGATCGGCGGTTCGAGACCTGATGAGCGACATCCGAAAGTTTGAGGTTTTGGAGGCTAGCGACGCGGGCATAATCGCGCGCGAAGACTAGGCAAATACTGCTTTTTGTGTGTTTCGGGTGAACTCGAAAAACTCATTTTCTTCAGGCCAAAAAGGCGCATAGACTTGAACCGTATCGGTGTCTGAAGGGGGGTTTAGCCACATGCAAATTTTGAAGAGAATTCTCTCTTTAGCTGTGGGCTCTGCCGCTGCGGCCGCCGTCCTAATTTTTGCAAGTTCAAGCACTCAAGGCCCCGAACTCTCGACTAACCCTTCTCAAACCAAGACTGTCTCCGTCGTCGCCGCAGGCCCGGTGCTCGAAGCTGGTGAGGCTTTTGTCGGAAACTTGGCAAGTGCCCCCAAGCCAGCTGTTTCTCTGGGCAGCGCCGATGCACCCAAGTACCAGTGGTTCGCCTGTGAAGACGAAGTTAGCAAGGCGAGTGCCAAACTCGACGAATCGTGTGCTCAGATCCCGGGAGCTGTAACTGCCCAGTTGGAATTTGGCGAAGACCAGATCGGCAAGCACGTGCTGTTTGCCATGTCTGTCGGTAGCGGCCCGATAACCTTCAGCGCCGCCACCGAGGCAACGGTTTCACCAGCACCAACTCTTGCGGCAACTCCGCTCGGCATCAGTAAGTCTCTGGTTTTTGTCTCTGCGACCTCAACCAGATTGAACTCCAAGGTCACAGTAGCCAGGGGTGCTTGGCCTGCTCCAGCTGGTGCTTATGCGTTGACCTACAAGTGGTTGCGTTGCGCAACTTTCTCGGAGGCTTCTCTAACGGCTCCAGCTAACTGCGCTCCGATAGTCGGCGCCGCAGCAGCAAGTTACACCGTGACTACTAGAGACCGGGGCTTCTGGATCGTTTCTCATGTCACAGCAACTCTCGACGGGGTTTCCAGCGAGATTTGGACCAAGGCGATCGGGCCGCTCTATAAGCCAATCAAGTACTACAAGGGTGCAACAGTTGCCGCCGGAGCTGGCTCATACCCGTTCCTCCTCGGTGAACCGGTAGCGGCAAATGAGGGCACCTGGGACGGCCCACCTAAGTTCAGCTATCAGTGGCATGTCTGCACCAAGGTTGTTCCGTCTTCGACCACCCTGAGCCCATTTTGCAAAGTCATAACCGGGGCAAATAAGCGAATCTTTACGCCAACCGCATTGCAGAACGGCAAGTTCCTAATGGTTCGCATCAGCGGCTCCACACCGCTAGCAAAAACCATCGTGACCACTTTCAGCGCTAGCTCAACCAAAGTGCTTGACGACCCGACAAACACGCGTGTCGTCGGGCTGCCAGCAACCGCTCCTGTGGTTGGCGAGCTGTTCACTCTGACGCCTGGCATTTGGACGGGTTCACCGACTCCTACCAAGACCTATCAGTGGTACCTGTGCCCGACCAACCAGAACGCTGCCGACGGTGAACTCCCCGAAGGTTGCCAGCCGATTCAAGGCGCAACCTCAACCGCGGTGACTGTGACTCAAGCGATGTACGGCCTCGACTTGATTGCGAAAGAAACAGCGACCAACATTGCCGGGTCTGATTCGGCCCTGAGTTTGACCAGCCTCCCAGTTGTCTCGCGTCCGGTGTTCGAGAGCGATCCCGTCGTCCTAGGTGTTAGTGAGATAGAAAAAACTCTTAGCGCGACCAGTGGTGTTGGTGAAAGCTCCCTTGAGGATTCGATCGAGTACCAGTGGCTCTCCTGCGCAACCGCTGGGGCGGCAACAGCAACCAAGCCGGCGAGCTGCTCGCTAATTGCTGGTGCGACTGAAGCCGAATTTGAGACCAGCCGTTCGGTTGAGGGTGCTTACATAGCGGTTCAGGTCACACTCACTAACGACGTCGGCAGCACCGTTCGTCTCAGCGCAACCACAACCGACTTCATCAAGTCTGAGCCTCTCCTCGAGTCACCTACTTACGCGCCAACCGAGGTGCCGGTAGTCGGAACCCCACTCACTGCTCCGTCAGGGTTGTGGCGAGGCGCTCCAGCACTCGCTCAGACATTCCAGTGGTTAGTCTGTGAGTCCGGCGGAGCCATGTCGAGCACGTTACCTTCAGGGTGTTCGGCGATACCGGGTGCTCAAGCCGCAAGTTTCACCCCAACCAACGCTCAGGCCACAAACTACCTCAGAGTCAGGGTGACCGCTTCCAACTCAATGGGCAGCTTCACGGTTTGGTCCGGCAGTTCGTCCATGGTTTTGGAAAAACCAAACTTTATCGGGGTGCCAATTCTGAGCCCTACGGCCCTCAGCGGTGCAGCAATCGCGCTTAGCGAGACTTCTTCAAACGGAGTACCCGTGCCTAACCGTTCGATTGTCTGGTACCAGTGCAAGAGCGCTGTTGCGGCAAACGCCGACGCGGTGCCAGCGGCCGCTGGCTGCGTAGCGATTCCTGGTCAAACCAGTGCTTCCTACACGCCGACGAACGCCGATCTAGACAAGTACATCGCTGCTCTCGTAACCAGCACCAACTCCATTGGTTCTAAGTCGGTGTTCACGGCAACGAGTTCGATTGTGCGCGGCGCTCCACAGCTACTAAACCTCAACTCATTGCCGGCTCCTGGCGTCGCCGGCGTCAGCCCGATCGTTGGAACCTCGGTCAGTGCGCCTAACGCTCTGTGGGTTGGCTCCCCTGCTCCAACAAAACTGTTCCAGTGGTACAGCTGTGCAGATGAAATTCCAACCACACTTAGGGACCTATCAGACATTTGTACCGAGATCAGTGGGCAAACAGGCAGTTCGTTTGTGCCAACGGTTGAAGAAGTCGATCGCCATCTGATGGTTCGAGTTGGGGCCAGTAACACCGTCGGTTCTGAGTTTTACTTCACCTCTACTTCAGAGGTTGTGCTCGAAGCTCCCAACTTCACCGCAGATCCAGAAATCGTCGGTGGGGTGCTCACTGGCCAAACCCTCACAATTGAGAACATTTACACGCGAGGCAGCTTCAACCCGAGTGTCGCATACGCGTGGTACCGATGCGACAGCCCAGTGGCGGTTGTCCAGTCAACTACCGCCTGTCGCAAGATTACGAATGCGGTTGCAAAAACCTACACGCTCGTTGCCGGGGACCTTGATAAGTACATCTCCGGTGCCGTTACTCTGAGTTCAAGCCTCGGTCAAGCAACCAAGATTTCGATTACGAGCCCGAAGATTCAAGGTGCACCGGTGCTGACAGGCACGCTAAGCGCACCGTCGACTACCGCGGTTCGAGTTGACGCTCCAATCACTATGGCGGCCACTGTCTGGACGGGTTCGCCAGCGGTCACTGCGACACTGCAGTGGTTCGCTTGCGACACAAGCAAGTCGCAATCAGCCCCCACCATCGGCCCGGACTGCCTTGCAATCGCTGGGGCAACGACTAACGCCTTCACTCCGACCATTGCTCAAATAGGTAAGTTCCTGACCGTAAGAGTCGTTGCAACCAACGCGATCTCTGCTGTGACGATTTTCACACCAACGACCGGAGCCGTTAATGAGTTGCCAAGTTTCCAGGGCGACCTTTCTATCAGCGAAGCCAACTTGGTCGGCAACGATGTCACTGTCACAGTTCCAGCAGTGCGCGGCTTCCCGCAGCCGAACCCAATCTACGCTTGGTACCGTTGCCCCGCCGCCGTGAGTTGGTCAGCGGTTACCATCCCTCCTCTCTGCGAGAGAATTGGCGGAGCCGACGAAGCGACCTACGAGCTCAACAGCCTTGATCTAGACAAGTTTGTGCTCGCTGGTGTTCAAATGAGCAACTCTTCCGGTTCAGCAGTGAAGTATTCACCGTCAACCATTTCGATTCAGGGTGTACCGAAGCTCACCAACTCGCTTGGCGCCCCTTCTTCTTCTCTAGTGGGCGTTACCTCGCCGCGAATCGGCACAATCCAGAAAGCCCCAACCAACGTCTGGGCAGGCTCGCCGAAGCCGAACGTTTCACTGCAGTGGGTTCGCTGTCAGGACACCTCATCGCAAACGAGCACCGTGCCGGTGCCTTGTGACGACATCGCAGGAGCAACAGCCGACACATATACGCCCGTCTTGGAAGACAAGACTTTCGCTCTGCGAGTTCGGATCACCGCTACCAACAGTCTCGGTACGACCACAATTTGGTCGGCGTCAACACTGAGAACCCAACAGTCTCCTACCTTTGCGGCTGACCCAACTTTGAACTCCTTCGTGGCTGTAGGCACGCTCTTGAGCGTGAACCCAGTTACCCAGGTTGCCTTCCCGACGGCGACAGCGAGTTACCTCTGGTACAAGTGCAGCAACCAAATTTTGACGGCGTCGGCCACGCTTCCGGCCGGTTGCGCGCTTATTGAGAACGAGACGATCGGCACGCACACAATTCTGAGCACCGACGTTGACTACTACCTTGTCGCGAAGGTGACTCTAGATAACGCCGCTGGGTCTGTGTCCAGGTTCACCGCTTCGACAAACAAGATCATCTCGAAGCCATCTTTCGATCAAGAGCCGCAGGTTGATGGTCAGAGTTATGTCAACGGCACCTTGGTAATCAAGGCGTTTGGCGTATCGGCCAAGCCGGCTGCGACACTCACCTACCAGTGGTATTCCTGCGAATTGAGATTTTTTGCCAGCTTCAGCGAGGTTCAGGATGGTTGCCTCGCGATTTCAGGAGCAACCACGAGTACTTACAGCCCTACAGTTGACATGGCCGGTAAGTACGTCAGCGTACTGGTGACCGCTAGCAACATTGCGGGCGATGTCACATCTTTCTCGAAGACTACTAACGCGATTCTGATGCCGCCGCGCAACCTGACCGCTCCAGTTATTTCAGGACTAACTGTTGAAGGTAAGCCTCTACAGAGCGACTCCGGAACATGGACTCCTGCCACTGGAGTTCAGTTCTCCTACAAGTGGTTTGCCTGCAGCAAGCCGACTTTGGCGGCAGACGCGATCTCCTCGACCGATTGCACCCTGGTTACGGGTGCAACAACCAACACCATGACCCCGTCTGCCTTGCAGGTTGGCAAGTACATGGTCGCCGCAGTGATGGCAAACAACTTCACGATCAACGTCACCAAGTACTCGGCTTCGAGTGAAATCATCGCCAATGTCCCTGAATATGTCAGTGGTATGGGAGTTGGTTACCCAGCTGGGCAAGCCTCTACCTCTGGGGCACCGCGCGTGGGTTACAAGATTTCGGCTGTTGAGGGAGTGTGGACGGGTATCCCTGCTCCGGCTTTCGTTTACCAGTGGTTTGTCTGTAGAGACCAGCGAACCCTCGCAGACACGTCCTTCGCCGCAGACTGCCGTGACATCAACGGAGCAACCACTAAGGAATTTGCGATCACCCCAGAGCTGGCAACCGACTACAACCTGGTTGGCAAGTTCCTAGGCGTCATGGTGACTGGCACTAACAAGGCTGGTCAGGACTTTGCCTATTCAACGACCTCGACCAAGGCCGTTACGATGCCTCCGCAGCTCGAGACCCCTCCTGAGATTTCCGGTTACAGGTACGTCGATGGCACGCTAACCGGAACTCGCGCCACCTTCACCGGCACACAGCCGATGAACATTTCGCAGGGTTGGTGGCAATGTGACTCGGCAATTGAGACGGCAGTGGCCGTTCAGCCAGCCGGTTGCACCGTAGTTTCTGGCGCTAGTGCAGCGACTCTGAAGTTGACGCTCGCGATGAAGGGCAAGTTTGTAACCAGTTCAACCACCGCAGTCAATGACGCCGGAACGCTTACCGTTTGGGCACCTTCGACGGTAGAAGTGACCACCGGTGCCATCAACGTTGTTCCGCCGACAATTGCGGTTACCCCGACCGGCCTTCCTAAGGTTGGCGGCACCTTGTCAGCGAACAACGGAGTATGGTCTGGCGACCCTGCGTTGACCGAGAGCGACTACACCTACCAGTGGTACAGCTGTGCGGTTGAGATCAAGACTCCAGCTTTCACAATCGACCCGCTCGTCGAATGTATTCGAGTCGGTGACGCGGTCAACAAGACTTACCAGCCGGTGCGCGACGATGCCGGTCGCTTCGTCCTAGTTTCGGTAACCGGTACAAACTCGCAGGGCGGCTCAACGATCTACAGCACCTCAACCAGCAAGATCAACCTTGCTCCTGAGGTTCTTGTGGTTCCTGCGCTGACCGGAACCGCATTCGTTGGCACCAAGCAGACATCTTCTACCGGAACCTGGTTGGGTGTGCCTGACCCGACTTACACCTACCAGTGGCTCATCTGCGACACCGAGGTAACCCTCGCCCCAACCCAAAAGCCAGCAGACTGCTCACCAATCAGCGGAGCGGTGGCAGAGGAATACACTCCACTAATCAGCCAAGTGGGCAAGTTCCTGATGATGCAGATCACCGCGACAAACGTAGCTGGAACCTCGACCGCGTTCTCGATCACGTCGGCCGATATCAAGTCAGCGCCGGTAAATCTTGTTGCTCCAGCGGTTTCGGTGGGTAACGGCACTTCGGGCTTGCCAGTGGCGGCCCAGTCCACGTTGTCTACCATCGGTGGAACCTGGCAGGGGAGACCAGCCCCAACCTACGAGTTCCAGTGGTTCAGTTGTGCGGTAGCGCTTATTGCCTCGAGCGAAGAACCAACCGAAGACAAAGATTGCAAGGCGGTTACCGAACGCCAAGTTGACGTCACCTATGACCCGGTTGCGAGTGACCGTGGCCGATTCATTGCAGTGAAGGTGTTCGCAACCAACATTCACGCGACCGTTTCGCACTGGTCGGCTACCTCAACGGTGGTCAACATGGCGCCGGTTGCCGACCTCGCACCTGTTGTATCCGGTGTCTTGTTT